>NBLM01000044.1 GCA_002084585.1 Planctomycetales bacterium 4572_13
CAGTAACTTTTTTATAAATCCTGTTAATCCTGTCTAAAAAAATCTGTGAAATCGGCGTAATCTGTGGTTTCATTCTTTTTTGATTGCGGCTTGACCGCCCTAAGTACATTAGTGTTAATTTGTGGCCAAAAACTAAAAACCACGAACTACGAACCTCTTCCAATCGAATGATACTCGATGCCCTGCTTGGTCAAAAACGCCGGACTGTACAGATTCCGCCCGTCAAAAATAATCGGTTTTTTCAGTTTTTCAGCAATCGACTCAAAATCCGGCGTGCGAAACTCCTGCCAATCGGTAAAGACCACCAATGCATCCGCCCCATCCAGCACGCCGTAAGCATTATCAACCTGTTCAATTTTCCCTTCCAGCTCGCCGCATCCGGCCTCCGGGTCGAAGGCCGTAACACCCATCCCGGCATCCAGAAACTTCTTTATGCAATATACCGCCGGCGATTCGCGTGTATCATCCGTCCGCGCCTTAAACGCCAGCCCCCAAACCCCCAGTTTGATGCCGGTTTGACCCGCAAAATAGTCCAGCACCTTCTGTGCGAAGCGGTCATGCTGGACAAAGTTGGCTTGCTGAACCGCTTCGGCAATCGTCATCGGAACGCCCTTTTCATTGCCCATATGGATCAGGGCGCGAACATCCTTCGGAAAACAGCTTCCGCCATAGCCCACTCCGGGGAATAAAAACGCGTTACCGATGCGGCCGTCGCTGCCAATTCCCGCCCGCACACTCTCAATATCGGCCCCGAATGTCTCGCACAGCCCGCTCAGTTCGTTCATAAACGAAATCCGCGTCGCCAGCATCGTATTGGCGGCGTACTTGGCCATTTCCGCACTGGCCGGGTCCATAAACAAAATCCGGCTGCTTTTTCGCATAAAGGGCCCGTACAGAACTTTCATAATCTCCATCACCGCCGGATTCGTCGTGCCGATGATAATCCGGTCGGGCTTGAGAAAATCGTCCACCGCCGATCCCTCTTTCAGAAATTCCGGGTTGCTGACATAGTCAAACGCCACCTCGGTCTTGGAAGCGATCAAATCACTGACCATTTTATGGGTTCCAATCGGCACCGTACTCTTGGTAACGAGTATGCGATAGTCTGTCATGGTTTTAGCGATTTTCTCAGCCACGCCGAGAACCGCCGAGATATCCGCCGACCCATCCGGCAAGCTCGGCGTTCCCACCCCGATAAAGATCACCAGCGAGTTTTCGACCCCCTCTTGCAAATCGGTCGTAAAGGTCAATCGCCCGGCTTGAACATTCTTCTTAACGATCTCCGTCAACCCCGGCTCATAGATGGGAATGATTCCATTCTTGAGATTGGCGACCTTGTTTTCGTCGTTGTCAACACAAATAACATGATTGCCGCCGTCGGCCAAGCACGCCGCCGCCACCAACCCCACATACCCAACACCAACCACCGCTACTTTCATCGATGCACCCTATTTAATATAACTTATTTAACAAAAAGAACTTACGCAAAAACAGGAAGATAAAGGAAGGGGTTATTTCTCCTAAATCATTAAGGAACCCTACACTCCGTGCCCGTCGGTTGCGCCAAAAATTCAAACACCAACCTGCAAATATCAAAAACAAAAAGTTCCTTATTTATTGGTAACTCACCCAATTCAAAGGGCTTAATCACTGTATTTATCGGCTATTCATTACACCTGAATTAATAAGAGTTTAGAATAACTAAACAGAAAAACGCCTATATTGAGCATAAAAACCCTATTCTGAATAACTGCAGCAAGTCCTATCATTTTCCCAGACAACCACTTTATGCAGTTTAGCATTTTTCAGCGTTTTTTCCAGCTTTTGCCATGCCAAAAGGGATAGGTTCTCAACCGTCGGATTCAGCGATTCAAACTCCGCGACATCAACATTCAGGTTCTTATGATCTATCAGATCCAAAAAATGCTCCTTAACGCTCTTTTCAAATTCAGAATGCCACCGGTTATCCTGAGATTCCGTCGTTTTTTCTACTGACACCTCAAGGACATAGTTATGGCCATGTCCGGCCGGATTGGCACACTTGCCAAAAACCTCAAAATTCTTCGCCTTATCAAACCTATCGTTCCATAACCGGTGCATCGCCGAAAATTCAAACTTTTCACTGACTATAAACATTTGTGCCTCGTCTGATTGAATGGTAATCCGCCTGAACGGGTTTAGCTCCAAAGAAAGCCGTGTTACAACTTTTGGCTGAAATGAATCCCCAATCACAACCCACGATCTTTTTAATACTTCGACCAGAGAAATCAATGTCGGCGTTCGCCTGGCCTGAAAGGTTTCCTTAACCATTTTTTCAAAAAGCGGAACAACCCCCCGACGAACCACTTGGTCGATCTCTGTAACATTGACCACAAAACCCGTATCCGGATCCAGTTCACTGACCAGACTAACCCATAAAGAAAAAAAAATGCCCATCTCTCCGCCGCAGGGCTTGCCCGCGTAGGAATTAAATCCCCGCGTCTGCCGCTCTGAGAAAGGGTCCAGCGAAAACCGGATTTGCCTGCTCAGTGTATGCATTACGCCCTGTCCACATGCATTAAAGTCAACACCTCGGATCGGCTGCGGGGATCTTTTTTGAAGATGCCGCGCAGCGCACTGGTAACCATCATCGAGCCGGGTTTTTTGATCCCACGAATCGTCATACAGCTATGTGACGCCTCCAGAATAACCGCCACGCCCTTGGGCTTAAGGTTGGTCATCAGGAAATCCGCGATCTGATCGGTCAACCGTTCCTGCACTTGCAATCGCCTGGCAAACGCGTCAACAATACGGGCGAGTTTGCTGACCCCAAGCACCTTGCCATCCGGCAGATACGCAAGGTGGGCTTTGCCGATAAACGGCATCAGATGATGCTCGCATATACTGTAAAACGGAATGTCCCGCAACAGAACGATCTCGTCGTATGTTTCATGAAAAATACTGCTCAAATGCTCTGAGGGATCATGCCGCATCCCCTCCAGCAGTTCGGCATACATCCGGCCCACACGCGCGGGTGTATCTTTCAGACCTTCACGGGTTGGATCCTCGCCCACCGCTTCGAGAATCTCCAGAACCGCTTTTTCGATCCGCTCTAAATCCACTTCTTTCATCGTCTCTATCCTTTTCTTTAACCATGAAGGTCAGGAAGAGCATGAAGAAAAATATATATAAAAAACTTCATGTCCTTCAGTTTCTTCATGGTAAAATTCGTATTCATTTGTGGTTTCTACACCGTTATTTATAATTCATCGCAAACGCCGTCAACAACCGCACACCGAAACCGATCGACCCGGGCGCATCATTTTCACCGGCTCCCCAGACACCTACTCCGGCCATATCGATATGTGCCCATTGGGCTTTATCCACAAACTGGCTCAGAAACGCTGCCGCCGTACACGCCCCGCCCCACTTACCGCCAAGATTCTTCAAGTCAGCAATTTTGCTTTTCATTTCTTCAACAAATTCATCATCACACGGCAAATGCCAGAGGCGTTCACCGGTTCTGTCGGATGCTTTCTTTAACCGGGCAACAAGTTTATCATCGTTGCTCATTAGCCCCGCGCGTTTTTGCCCCAACGCCACCACACACGCCCCGGTCAGCGTCGCAATATCCACAATGGACTTGCAACCAAGATTTTCGGCGTAAGTTATCGCATCGCACAAAATCATCCGCCCTTCCGCGTCGGTATTCTGAATTTCAATGGTCTTGCCGCTATAGGTCGTAACAATATCGCCAGGCCGATAGCTTACCCCGGACGGCATATTTTCAGCCGCCGGAATCAATCCATAAACCCGGCACTTTGGCTTGAGTCGAGCAATTGCGTCCATCGCTCCCAGAACAGCAATCCCGCCGGACTTATCGAACTTCATATCGTGCATCCCCGCCCCCGGCTTTAAGCTGATACCGCCGGAGTCAAAAGTTACCGCCTTTCCCACAAGACCAATCGTCGGTGTCTTTTTCGTCGCACTGGCGGGTGTATAGTGCAGCACGATCAACCGCGGCGGCGTGGCCGACCCCTGACCCACCGCCAAAATGCCGCCCATCTTTTTCTGCTTTAACTGTTTATCATCCAACACAGTACAACGCAAAAACGAAATGCGTTTCGCCAATTTCTTTGCTTCAGCCGCAAGTGTTACCGGATTAATCACATTGGCAGGACGATTGGCAATCGTGCGGGCAAAGTTCTGCGCCAGTCCCGTTACCACGCCAGCCGAAACGCCCTTTCGTAATTTCGCAACAACGGCGGCGTCCGAATCAACAATCAGCACCTTAAAATTCGCCGGTCGCTTATGATTCTTATCCGTCAGGTATTCATCGTACCGATACGCCCCAAAGCATGCACCTTCGGCAAGGGTCTGTCCAATCCGAACCGAATCAAGCTTCGCCGAACCCGGAATATCCGTATGCAATGAAAGCAGAACAGATTTGGCTTTCAGGCCCACCGCCTTTGTCGCCGCGAGAGCCGCTGCTTTCCGCAGAACATCAGCCGTTACTTTTTTTCGTTTTCCAAGCCCCAGCAAAAGCAGTCGCCTCGCCCCCAATCGACCCTCCGCATACAACAGGCAGCTGCTGCCCGGCTTCGCTTCAAAATCGCCCAGCTTTTTAATCTTCTCAATCCCGCCGGACAACTTCCTGTCCAGTATCTTGACGAGCGATTTAGCAGACGCATCTGAAAATACCCCCACCGCCAAAAGATCTCCCGCAACGCTCAGGCAATCGCCCTTTTGCGCCTTAACCGCTATCTTTATCAGTGCTTTCACCATATCTTAATCTCCATTTTTTACCGCAGATAAGCTATGTAACCGGAGCCAATCCGGTACGGGTTATACTACGGGGTCGTATAAAGGCCCCAATTTTTAATCGTGGTCATCGAACCGCCAACATTAACCTTTTATTACAGAAGACTCCTAATGGAGAAGTATATCGGATTAGACATGGATTGCAAGAAAACAGTTGGCTGCGCAATTGTGCCGGGACGACCAGAATCATCGACAATATTCGGCCCTGATGTCGAGTCGATTCGTCGTTATTTTCAGCAGGAACGACAAAGTGGCTATCGGCTGCACGCAGCATTTAAGAGCAGCGGTCAGGCGGGATTTCTGTATGATGCGGCATACTACCACTGGTTGCAAAACCGTTCCCAGCAGAAGTAAAAGCTAAAACCAACTGCCGGTTGAGAACCGTTTCATCCAATACTCACTCGGAATTTTCAACACAAGCAGCGTTAGCCAATATTCTTAGAAATAACTTATGCGATTTCGGTAAAAACTGGATAACGCAACTCATTCAACGCAAGTGAAAATCACAGGATACCCCAATCGGAGGGATTGCGCCCTGCCGCTGTTGTTTACCCCATGTGGCGTTCGATGAAGCTGGTGTCGACCTCGCTCTTGACGAAGAGGTGGTGCGACAGGATATCCAGACACGCCGGAATCGTTGTTTTGATCGGCCCGATCTTAAACTCCCGAAGTGCGCGTTTCATCGTGGCAATCGTTTCTTCCCGCGTCGGCTGATGCACGATGAGCTTGGCGATCATCGAGTCATAATACGGCGAAACCGTCGCGCCCTGACAAAGATGCGTTTCCACACGAACGCCATAACCACCGGGAACAATGAATTTGTCCACCGGGCCAGGACACGGAGCGTAATCACGCGCCGGGTCTTCGGCATTGATCCGGCATTCCATCGCCACGCCCGTATGGTGAATATCGCGTTGTTTCAGATCCAGCGTTTCGCCGGAAGCAATTTTAAGCTGCCATTTGATCAGATCGTGTCCTGTTACCATTTCGCTCACAGGATGCTCCACCTGAATCCGTGTGTTGACCTCGATGAAATAGTAATTGTTATCCTTATCGAGCAGGAACTCGCATGTCGCGGCATTATGATAGTTGGCCTCCTTAACCAATCGAAGCGCCGATTTACATAGCTCCTCTCGCGTCTTTTCATTCAGTATCGGAGACGGTGACTCTTCAATCAGCTTTTGATGCCGCCGCTGGATGGTGCAGTCGCGTTCGTAAAAATGAACCGCATTGCCATGTTTATCCGCCATGAGCTGCACTTCAACATGTCGCGGCTCAACAATGAATTTCTCGATATAGACGGTTTCGTCTTTGAAGATCGCCTCGGCCTCTGTTTTAGCCGCGATAAACCCCTTACGCAAGCTGATGTCATTATGGGCCACACGCATCCCGCGCCCCCCGCCGCCGGCAGCGGCCTTGACAATCACCGGATAGCCGATTTTATTCGCTAATTTAATCGCCTCGGCCTCATCTTTAATCTCACCCTCGGAACCGGGAACGACCGGTACTTTTGCCCTCTTGGCAATCGCTCTGGCGGCCACCTTGTCGCCAAGCTGACGCATCGACTCCGGATCCGGGCCAATAAACGCTATCCCGCAGTCCTTACAGATGTCGGCAAAATGCGCATTTTCAGCAAAGAAACCGTACCCCGGATGAATCGCATCAACATCCGTAAGCTCTGCGGCACTGATGATGGCGGGGATGTTCAGATAACTTTTAGCCGCTGCGGCCGGACCCACACAAATCGCCTCATCGGCTAACTGCACATAGGGTGCATCCCGGTCGGCCTCCGAATAGACCACAACCACCTCGATACCAAGCTCATGGCAAGCCCGGACAATGCGGAGCGCAATTTCGCCTCGATTGGCTATTAAAACTCTCGAAAACATAAAAATCCCTTTGGAAATTTTATCGTCTTAGAAATGTCTTTTAAGGTCAGGGTCGCACCTTGAAAAGAACCTGACCAAATTCAATCGCCTCACCATCCTTACAGCAAACTTCCGCGATGACTCCGCCAGTCTCGGCCTTGATTTCGTTCATCACTTTCATCGCCTCGATAATACACACAACCGTATCGGCGCTGACCTGATCGCCCACATTAGCATACGGATCAGAATCAGGACTGGCCGCCTGATAGAATGTTCCCACGATGGGCGATTCGATCCCAATCAGACCGTCATCAACCGCTTCGACGGGTGCGGCAGAGGGCGTAGCCGCAACGGCAGCAGGACTCGGTACGGAAGCCACTACTGGTATCGCTGCGTGGGGACCTTTAAGGTGGATCTTTGAATCGCCATCGACGACCTCCAACTCCACCAGTTCATTTTCTTTCATTATGTCTATCAGCTCTTTTACTTTTTTCAGGTCCATAGCTCTTTTCCCCGATGATTGCATTAAAATCGTTTTTCTCTATACGGTTAATCAACTTTATCAAAACTTAGAGGAACAGTATAGTCAACGATTGCATAATTGCAAGTCCTTTCATAGCGCGACCGCATGACACAATCTCTAAGCTGTTTTCGACCGACAAAAACCATTTTCGTTAAAAATGATTGCAATTTATTGATTTTGGTATCTTTTTGACGACAATCACACTTGTAACTCGGATTTCAGCTTGAAATCAGGAAAGAATATGCAAAAATACATCTGTCTCAGTTGCGGCTACATTTCCAACACTATCAAATCTTCATAGGTTTGGGGTTTGCGGATTACCGTATATTGGTCGCCGTCGACGAGGACCTCGGGGCACATCGGGCGGGCGTTGTAGTTGCTGGCCATGGTGTAGCCGTAGGCACCTGCGGCAAAGACCGCTACCAGATCGCCCCGCTGGACCGGCGGCATCGCCCTGTTTTTGGCAAAGTAATCCGTCCCCTCGCAGATAGGGCCGACGACATCCACCACTTCCGTGCCCGGCATCTGGAGTTTCTTGATACGCTTTTCGGGAACAAATTTCTCGTCGACCTGTGCGGGCCAGATGAAGTGAAACGCCTCGTACAGACACGGACGGATTAAGTTGTTCATCCCGGCATCGACGATGACAAATGTTTTTTCGCCGCCGGTCTTTTTGAACAGCGTCCGCGTCAGCATAATCCCGGCATTAGCAATAATACTTTTTCCCGGTTCAAGAATCAGCTTCAAATTCGCCTCTTTGAGCAACGGAACGATCCCCAATGCGTAGTCAGCCGCCGAAGGGACGGTATCGCTTTCATAATCGGCCCCGTAGCCACCGCCCAGATCAAGCGTGTCAATCGTGTGGCCCTTGCTGCGCAGGCCTTCAACCAGCGGCAGGACTTTTTTGACATAGTTGACATAGGGTTCGATGGTTTTTCCGCCGGAACCAAGATGCACATGGATGGCGGACATTTCGACGACGCCGTTGTCAGCATATTGGTCATAAATCTTCATCATTCGTTCGATATCGATGCCGAACTTGGTCTCTTTGACACCGGTGGTGATGTGCCTGTGCGAATCGTATTTGATATCAGGATTGACCCGCAGGGCCGCCTTGGTCTTTTTGCCGTATGCCTTGCAGAGCTTAATCAGGTTTTCCAACTCCGGCTCGGACTCGATATTGAAAGTGCCGATGCCCGCATCCAGCGCTTCGAGAATCTCTTTGTCTGTTTTGCCAACGCCCGCATAGACAATCTTACTCATATCCGCCCCGGCCTGTTTCGCACGGAACAGTTCCCCCCCGCTGACGATGTCAAATCCACTGCCCGCTTGAGCCAAGTGCTTTAAGATGTTGATATTGCCGCAGGCCTTGATCGAGTAGCAAATCGTGGTATCGATCTCCGCATACGCCGTCTGAATCTTCTTGAGATGGTCCAGAAATGTCGCCTTGCTGTAAATATACACCGGCGTACCAACCTCGTTGGCAATGGTTTCTACGGCCACACCCTCAGCAAATAATTTTCCGTTTTTATAATTAAATGAGTCCATATGTTGTCCCTTATCTTGTTCCGTATTTCATCGGGCGGATTGCGCCGCTCCGTTTTTGTTTATCAGCCAGTCGTACCATTGGTCCATGCCTTCACCGGTGGTGGCGGATACCTGGAAGATCGCCGCGTCGGGATTGACCACGCGGATATCGGCCAGCACTCGTTCTAAATTAAAATCGATATAATCCTTCAGGTCAATCTTATTGATCAGCACTACATCGGCCTCGGCAAAGGTGCCGGGGTACTTGATCGGCTTGTCATCGCCTTCGGGAACGGACAGCAGGATCACCCGCTTGCTCTCGCCTAAGTCAAACGCAGACGGGCAGACCAGATTGCCAACATTTTCAATGATGACCACATCCATCTTTTCCGCATCGAGTGCCTTAAGGGCGTTATAGACCTGTTCGGCGGACAAATGACACGCCCCGTGCGTTTCGATCTGCACGGCCTCGCCGCCGGCGTCACGAATCTTCTGCGCATCGGTGTCGGTCTTGATGTCGCCCTCGACCACACCGATGCGGATTTTGTCGCCCAGGTCTTTGATCGTTCGGGAGATCGTCGTCGTCTTGCCCGAACCGGGCGAGGAGATGACATTCAGACAAAATACGCCGTGTTCATCAAAAAAGATCCTGTTCTTTTTGGCACATTCTTCATTGCGGCTTAGGATTTTTTGGTTTAGTGATATTTTCATTTTTTCTAATCCGTTCTTTGTCGCTTTATCGGGCGGCTCGCGCCGCTCCGCTCCGCTTTTATTACATTATTCCTCAAACTCGATTGTTTCCAACAGCAGGGGCGCATCCCGCTTGAAGTCAAACTCCATACTGTCGCATTGACTGCAAGCGGGCTTATAAACATCAAACTCAAATGTCGCATCGCACTTTTTACACTTCGCCCGCAGGGGAACATGCTTGATATTCAACAACATTGACTCGCAGACGGTCCCTGCCGCGGCGGCTTCAAACGCAAACTGCATACACTCATCATTCAGCGCGTTAAACTGTCCGCAGGAGATAACCGCGCTGACGGGTTTGGCATCGGCTGTTTCTGCCTGAGCAATGATCGTATTCAAAATGCTTTCGGCGACGGCTGTTTCGTGCATACGAGACTCTTTCAAATAAAGGATTTCAACAAATCCTCGGTAATTCCCGGCCGTATGGCGTTTGGACAATTCGTCTGCCGCCGATTTTTGTTATCAGTTCTACCAGCGGGCTGTCGTCAGCGTCCATGATATGTCCAATCACCGCCGCATTTTCACCCAGCGGATGCGACCGCCACGCCTCAATGGCCTTATTCGCCACAGCCGCATCGACCACCGCCAGCACCTTGCCTTCGTTGGCAATGTTCAGCAGGTCAAAGCCCAGCATATCGGCTGCGGTCTGTACGGTTTTATCGACAGGCAAAGCGGTTTCGGTCAGTTCCACATTCACGCCCGATGATTTAGCGACCTCGTTCAGCGTCGCCGCTAACCCGCCGCGCGTAGGATCGCGCATAAACCGAACCGCCCCGCCGCCGCAATTTTCGCACAGCATCTGCGTCAACTCACCCAGACAGGCGCAGTCACTCTTCAGCGGCGTGTCAAATTTCAAACCCTCGCGCTGGGACATAATCGTCATTCCGTGGTCGCCAAGGGTGCCATTGACCAAAATCGCATCGCCCGGTTTGATCCGCGTAAACGACAGATCAACATCGTCCATCAACGCACCTACGCCGGAGGTATTGATAAAGACCCCATCGGCAGAACCGGCTTCGACCACCTTGGTATCACCGGTAACGATATCGACATTAGCCGCTTTGGCCGTGTCGGCAATGCTCTGCAAGATTTTTTCCAGAACGGCCATCTCAAGCCCCTCTTCAAGAATCAAAGATAAGCTCAATGCAATCGGTTTCGCCCCGGCCACAGCCAGATCGTTCACCGTACCGCACACAGAAAGCTTGCCGATGTCACCACCGTTAAAAAACAGCGGCTGAACGACAAAGCTGTCGGTCGTGAAACATATTTTATCCGCTGGCACATCAATCACCGCCGAGTCGGTCAATTGCACCGATTGCCCATCGCCAAACTTCGGCACGATCATCCGGGCAATCAAATCACCCATCAACCGCCCACCGCCCCCGTGAGCCAACATTATCTTTTTTTGTTCATCCATATATAACAGCCATTCGCCGAAGGCGAAGTCCTCGATTTTGATATTTACATTTTAATTTTCGATATTATTTACCGTATTTATACCATGCTGAACAGGCGCCTTCGGTGCTAACCATGCAAGGACCAACAGGCGTATCCGGCGTACATTTCTCACCGAACAAACCGCATTGCGGCGGGTCCATCAGACCACATAGAATCTGGCCGCACTGACAACCCGCGGGTTCTTCGGTTGGAACTTCTTTGATGCCGAAGCGATGCAGCGCGTCGAATTGTTTATACTTGTCTTTCAACCTCATCGTTGCCCCGGGAATCACACCCAATCCCCGCCACGCGCCGTTGCACGGCTCAAAAGTATCCGTAATAATCTTCCACGCAACCTTGTTACCCTCTGGCGTAACCGCCGCGCCATAAACCGAATCGATTTCGGCCCTGCCGGCGGCGATCTGGGCACAAATTTTCGCTAGCCCTTCCAGTATCTGGATGCCCTCAAAACCGGCGACCACACACGGACGCTTGAATTCTTCCACGACCGGCTTATAGGCATCCGAGCCAAGAATTACACTAACATGACCGGGACACAAAAACGCGTCGATTTTGTCGTTTTTACTGCCGAGCAATGCCTGCATCGCCGGAACCACCAGTTTGTGTCCGCTGAGAATACAAAAATTCTCAACGCCCTCGCTCGCGGCATCGGCCACAGCAACCGCACTGGCCGGCGTCGTCGTCTCAAATCCAACCGCGACAAACACCACGGTTTTATCAGGATGCTTTTTTGCCAGTGCCAAACCGTCATCGGTACTCAGCACCACCTTGACATTATCCCGATGCAGCGATTCCAGCGAGCCGCCCTTACCCGGCACGCGAATCATATCGCCATAAGTCGCGATAATCGTATCATCCCGTCGGGCCAGGTCCATCACCACATCAATATACCCTTGATCCGTAACACACACCGGACACCCAGGGCCGGACAATAGTTTCAGATTATCCGGCAGCAGTGTACGAATGCCATGGCGAAAGATCGACACCGTATGCGTCCCACAGACCTCCATTATCTGAATCGGCCTGCCGACTTTTTCACACGCCGAATGAACCGTCTTCTTCGCCTGTTCGATTCGCTCAAGCATCGTCGCCCCCCTGCTGTTCGGCTTTTAACCGCTCGGCCTCAAAATGCGCAATCTCTTCGAACAACTCCCAGGTCTTCTTCGCCTCTTCTTCATCGACCTTGGCAATCGCATAGCCGGCATGGATCAGCACCACATCGCCGACCTCAATATCCGGTGTTAAGGTAATACGGATGTTCCACCGATTGCCCATCGCATCGGCCACCGCCCGGTCACCGTCTTTCTCAATCACTCTTGCGGGTACTGCTAAACACATAGCTTTTCTTTCTTTTGACGCAAATTTCACAGATTAACACAGATTATCTTCTTAGACAAGATTAACGGGATTTACAGGATAAAATGAAAATCTTGTTAATCTTGTAAATCCTGTCTAAAAAATTCGTAATACAATCTTGTATTTCTTTGTTTTTTATGCGCGTTTTTCATGCTGCAATATTTGTAATTCCTTTTATATCAACGGCTGAGGCGGACATTAACGCAGTGGCGAACTTTTGCCCTTTGGCCGTTAAAATATACCGATTTTCCTTTGCCACTTTCTTGACTAAGC
>NBLM01000045.1 GCA_002084585.1 Planctomycetales bacterium 4572_13
AAGCCGCCGATGAAGTCGATGCCCGCTTTTTTCGCCGCCGAATCAAGCGTCTTGGCGAACGCGACGACCGTCGGGATTGTCTTTGGCAGCGGTTCGAGTAGTATCGACGCTGGCGTGATCGAGATGCGGCGGTTGATGATCGGGATGCCATATTTGCTTTCAAGCTCATCGGCATATTTGTTCAGCAGTGTCCCCATCTTCACGATCCTGTCATGGACCCGCTTATTAAACGCCTTGCTGTCGCGATCCATACAGTCCTTGAGATTGATACCCAGCGTGGTTGTACGGATGTCGAAATGCTGGTCCATTGTCATCTGGACCGTTTCAAAGACTTCTTCTACAGAGATTCGCATAATTCTGTTGTCCTGTTGTGGTTAGACGCGGTGCATCGCCTTGAAAATATTTTCGTGCTGAAGGGTGATTTGCAGCCCCATTTCCTCAGCGATTTGGTCGAGTTTGGCGTTGATCCCTTTTATATCCAGCGTCGCCGCCGCCATGTCGCACGCCATCGTCATCACAAAGGTGCTTTCCATGATCTTCTGGTTGACATCGACGATATTGACATTGTCCTCGGCCATCGCCACACTCAACCGCGCGATGATGCCGACGGTATCCTCACCGGTTACGGTAACAATACAAATCTGCGGCTTCCGAGCCGCTCTTTTTCCGGTTTTTTTACTCATAAACACCTCCGATTGTCATTAGAAGTCAAAAACGATGTTCCCGTTTTATACAAAAAACGGCCCACTGGCAACTATTTATTCCGATTATTCCGAATAACCGTATTGGCCGATGAGTTTGACGAATCGGCAGCCGCAGATGGTTTTGGTGGTTAGATGGTTGCCGTGTTTTTTTGCGACGATCAGTGCCTGTGTTTGTTGTCCGCCGACGGGGGCGACTAAAAGCCCGCCTTTTTTGAGCTGATCCTTGAGTGGTTCAGGGATTTCCGGCACGGCCGCGGTGATGATGATACGGTCGAATTGCCTATCTTCCGGCCAGCCGCAACTGCCGTCGCCGATGGCAAATTCAATGTTCCCGCGGTCCAGTTCACCCAGCACGGCCTGCGCCTGTTCGCTGAGTTCGTTGAATCGCTCCATCGTATAAACCCGCTTGGCCAACTCTGCCAAAAGGGCGGTCTGATAGCCGCTGCCGGTGCCGATCTCCAGCACTTCTTCGCCGCCGGAAAGCTCGAGACACTGGGTCATCAATGCGACGATATACGGTTGGCTGATGGTCTGGCCCATGCCGATGGGAAGGGGGTTGTCGTCATAGGCGTTGGCGGCGTATTTTTGCGGGAGAAATTGCTCTCGCGGCAACCGCTCTATCGCGTCCAGAACATGCCGATCCCGAATATCCCGACCACGCAGATGGCCGTTGATCATCGTCCGGCGGCTGATGGCATAGCGGTTTTTGTCGTCAAAGCTGACCATTTGCACATCATCTGATTATTTTGTATATTTTTCAATATAATTCTCTATCGGAATGAGACAGGGATGATTTCACCAAAGCCCGATAACAAATACCTTGGAGATATAATGGCTCAAAAAGAAAGCACAATAGCGAATATTGGCTGCCCGATTTACTGGTGGGATATTTTCGGCCGGATCGGTGACGAGTCGATTATTACCGAATTCGCGGTTTCGTTTCTAAAAAACGGCGAAACGCTGATGCTTTCGCTCAAAAGCGCGGTCAATGCACACAGCCCCGAACAGATCGAATTGTACGCACACGCCCTGAAGGGGTCCGCTTCCAATATCGGGGCCGTCCCTCTGGCGAAAAAGGCATGGCTTTTGGAGAAGGATGCCTCGGAAAAAAATCTGGATAACACTTCCGAACAACTCAGGGCGATTGAAGATGAATACCTCCACCTTAAGTCCCTGCTAGAGCAGCCCGACTGGATCGAATGTTCCAAACAGGCCGCCGGAACCTGCGTTTCGTAACATTCTGTAGCCGAAGTGTCCCTGCTTCGGAACGAACTGCCTCTGCTTCAAGACAGCTATCTTTTTAATTTTCAGGCACCAAACACCTAAATGGCATTTGCTTGCGGCTTGACCTTTCGGCAAATATGGCCATAATAGCCGGTTATGAATGATGAAACGAAACGGCTGATTGACCTGGATAAACGACACCTCTGGCATCCGTTTACGCAGATGGCGGACTGGCTCGCCGGTGAGCCGGTTGTTATTGAGTCAGGGGACGGATTTTACCTGATCGATACGGACGGCAATCGGTATATCGACGGGGTCAGCAGCTTGTGGTGCAATGTCCACGGCCACCGGGTTCGCAAGATCGACGACGCGATTCGGACCCAACTGGATAAGATCGCACACAGTACACTTCTTGGATTGGGCCAGACGCAATCGATTGAATTGGCCGAAAAGTTGGTGCAGATCGCTCCGCCGGGACTGGAAAAGGTCTTTTACTCTGACAGCGGGGCCACGGCGGTCGAGATCGCGATCAAGATGGCCTACCAATACTGGCAGAATATTGGCCAAACGGATAAGACCAAATTCATCGCACTCAAGGAGGCCTACCACGGCGACACGATCGGGGCGGTCAGTGTCGGCGGGATGGATTTGTTTCACGGCATCTTCAAGTCACTGATCTTTGAAACCCATTACGCTCCCAGCCCGCATCCGTATCGCTTTGACGGCACGCCCCAACAGTGCGCCGCGCATTCACTGGCGGCGATGGAAGATATTCTCAAGGCCCACTCAAACCAAATTGCCGGGATCGTCGTCGAGCCGCTGGTACAGGGGGCGGCGGGGATTATTGTGCATCCGGCGGGCTTTTTGAAAGGCGTTGAATCGCTCGCACGAAAATATGATACGCTGCTGATCGTCGATGAGGTAGCGATGGGCTTTGGCCGCACGGGTAAGATGTTCGCCTGTGAGCGTGAAAATATACAGCCGGATTTGATGTGCATCGCCAAAGGAATCAGTGCGGGCTACCTACCATTGGCGGCGACGCTGACCACGCAGGCAATCTTCGATGCGTTTGCGGTCTCCGGCGACATTAAAAAGACCTTCTACCACGGCCACACCTACACCGGCAATGCCCTCGGTTGCGCGGCGGCATTGGCATCGCTGGAGTTGTTCGCCGAAAACAAAATCATCGAAACCCTGCCCGAAAAGATCGAGTTGATTTCACAATACTTCACGCGATTTGCAGAATTACCGTTCGTCGGCAATGTCCGCCAGTGCGGCATGGTCGGCGGTATTGAGTTAGTTAAGAATAAGCAAACAAAAGAACCGTTCCCGTCTGACAAAAAAATCGGCGCCAAATGCTGTGCCGCCATGCGACCCAAGGGCGTCATGATGCGGCCGCTGGGTGATGTAATCGTCCTGATTCCCGCTGTAGCGATGGATACTCAAACGCTGACAAAACTGTTGGATATTGTTGAAGAGACACTGATAAGCAATTTACCGAAAATCGTTAGGGGGTTTTGAGTTGTGCTTAACTTGAATTTGCCGAAAAAGAAGGGGTTGTTTATTACCGGAACCGATACCGGCGTGGGTAAGACGCTGGTGGCCGGGGGGATTGCGGCGGTGCTGCGCGGGCAGGGGCTTAAAGTCGGCGTGTTTAAGCCGATTGCGTCGGGGTGTCGTGAGGATGGGATTTTAATCAGCGATGATACCGAGTTTTTGGCCTTATGCGCGGATGCGGATTATTCGCTGAGCGTCATTACGCCGGTAACCTACAAAACGCCCGCCGCACCTGTTACCTGTGTGCAGATCGAGGGGCGAGCCATTGATTACGAAGAGATCGTCGCCGCATACACTTATCTGTGCGAAAATACCGATGTGGTCATTGTCGAGGGGATCGGCGGGGCGATGGTGCCGATTGATGCCGAGCATACGGTACTGGATTTGGCGGTTGAGTTTAACCTGCCGACGGTGGTTGTCGCACGGCCCAATCTGGGGACGATCAACCATAGTTTGCTGACGATCCAAGCGGTGCGGAATGCCGGTTTGCCCGTTGCGGGACTGGTCGTCAGCGGGTACAATGCATTTGCGAGTTTAGTGATATAAATCTATTGTCGATTGTGCCGTATGATGAGGAATCCAGCGTCGATCAAGGGCGGCTGGGACAAACAGTGATTGAAATGCTCGAGTTTTGCGATTGGGCGACGCTTGCGGCGGTGTGACCGGCAAGGGGACTTGTCGGGCAAAAAATAGACTGGAATTGTTCGCGAATCCGTAGTATCCTGCGGGCAATGAGAATAAACTGTATTCGGGAACCCTGTTTTAAGGAGAATAAATTATGACTGATGAAACAAAAAAGTATGTGATGATGGGTATTATTGTGGCTTGCTTGTTGCTTGCCGGAACGATTGCGTACAACTCTTTCTCCGATGGTGGCGGCGGTGGCGGCACAGGTGACAGACAAATTGCTTTAATGTGTGCTGAATGCGGAGGATTTGAGGTTTCAGTCGATGAGTACCGCGAGATGATGGCCCAGCAGGGGCCGGAAGCCATGATGATGATGCCGGGGCAGATGCAGGCGATGGAATGCCCGAAATGCGGCAAAAAAAGCTGTTATATGGCTCAGAAATGCAAAAAATGCGAAAATATATTTGTCTTTGGTCAGGCCAAAGATCAAAACTTTCCGGATCGTTGTCCGAAATGTAAGTATAGCGCCATCGAAGAACGCCGCAACGCGAGGTAGTCAGTGGCGGTTGTGTCCCTAATTTTTTGAATTTGGCAAAATGCCAGCTAAACAAGTGGAAAATCGACGGTATTTAGTCCCGGTCAATACGGCTTCGACGCAGCAGTTGTTTACGGACTGCCTCGTCATCGGGGCTGGGATTGCGGGGTTGCGGGCGGCGCTGGAAGCGGCGCAGTCGTGCAGCGTTACACTGCTCTGCAAGGGTACGCTTTCCGACAGCAACACTTGGAACGCACAGGGCGAGTGGGGTACGGATTTCGACCGCACCGACGGGCAGATCGACATTTCTCTCGAAGGCGGTCACAGTCATGCTCGCGTGATTCATGCGCATGGCGACTCGACCGGCCGGGGCATCGCGGAGACGCTGAGTCACCGGGTGCGTCAAACACAAACAATCAATATCATCGAAAATTTCTATACCATCGACCTGCTGACGGATGTTGGTGGGGAATGCATTGGCACTATCGGACGGCGGCCCAGCGGCAGTTTGCAGATCATCTGGGCGGGTGCGACGCTGTTAGCGACCGGTGGGGCGGGTCGGCTGTATCGTGAGACGACCAATCCCGAATGTGCGACCGCCGATGGCTTAGCGATGGCGTGGCGGGCCGGGGCGGTGCTGCGGGATATGGAGTTTATGCAGTTTCACCCGACGACGCTGTATGTCGCCGGAGCTTCGCGGGCACTGATGACCGAGACGCTTCGCGGCGAGGGGGCGATTTTGAGGGATGGCGACGGTGAGCCGTTTATGAAAGAATATGATCCGGCCGGTGAACTGGCTCCGCGTGATGTGGTCAGCCGGGCGATCCTGGACCGGATGCTCAAGACCGGCGCGACGCATGTGTATCTGGATATTCGCCATTTTGACAAGCCGCATTTCCAGCGGCGATTTCCGCTGATCAGTGAGCTGTGCGAAAGCTTTGATATAGACATTTCTAAGGATCTGATTCCCGTTCGGCCCAGTGCCCATTATATGATCGGCGGGGTCAAGGCCGACAAAAATGCCGCGACCAATATCCCGCAGTTGTTTGCCTGCGGTGAGGTCGCTTCGACCGGGTTGCATGGAGCGAACCGGTTAGGCAGTAATTCGCTTTTGGAGGGATTGGTCTTCGGCAAGATCGCCGGGCAGTCGGCAGTGGAGGTCGTCAATGGCCACAAGCCCGAATACCACCGAATGCAGGTAGCCGTGCCGCCGTCGGATCGCAGTCGGTTGGATGCTGAGGATGTGCGCAATTCGTTGCGGGCCTTGATGTGGCGCAATGTCGGCATCACCCGGCAGGAAACACCGCTGACCGAGGCCGCCGAGATCATCACATTCTGGCAGCGCTATGTGATGGACAAGGTTTTCACCGCACCGTTCGGCTGGGAGTGCCAGAATATGCTGACCGTAGCCGGACTAATGGCCCACACCGCCAACGAAAGAAAAGAATCCCGCGGTGTCCACTACCGTCAGGATTATCCTGACCGCGACGACAAAAACTTCGCCAAGCACATCGAACTGAAAAGGGAGTAGTACCGGCCCCATCGGTCGGCTTGCCCCGACGCGCTTTTGTTGCCACACTGACTCAGGTAAGATGCCTGAACTACCTTACCGGCGCCACGCAGAAGACATAGACCAGCGGTTCGGTGCTGGTGGTGTTTAGAATGTTATGTTTTGTCTGCGGCGGGATGTAGCAGGTTCGACCCGCACCGACGGTCATTTCTTCTTCGCCGATGATGGCGGTTCCGCAGCCGGACAGGAATACGAGTTGTTCTTCTTTGTCCTCGGTACTGTGTACGCCGCAGTCGCTGCCCGGTTCCAGATACACACGCCCGGACTTCATCCCGTGTGTTGTCGGTGCCCCAGGAATGAGCCGCTGGTAGCCCTTTTCGTTGTTTAATTCTACTATAAATGCTTTATTCTCAGCCATGATTTTGGTCCTCTTGTAAATTAAAATGCTCTAATATAACAATGTCATTTGGTAACAAAAAGGGGATATGTCCCTGAAATCCTAAGCACTAATATGCTCAACTATATCGTCTGATAATCAATATGCAAGGGTAGATCGTACCCATGATGGTTTCCTGGTAGCCCTTTTTGTTTGGTACGCTCGCGCTGCTTGCGTTCTCACGAAGTTCTTGACGGTGTGGGTGATTTATCTATAATACGATTTTTACAGGACATAGAGAACATTAACGATAGAGATAAGGGTGGCCCGTGACGACAAAAACTGCGAGTAAAAAAACAACGAAAAAGAAAACAACTAAGATGACGACCGAGTGCCAGAAGTGCCATGGCAAGTGTTGCCGGTATTTCGCCCAACCGATTGAGACACCGGAGGATTGGGACGATTTTGATGATATTCGCTGGTATCTGTGCCATGAGCATGTCAGCGTGTTTGTCGAGGATGGCGATTGGTATCTGAATGTGGAGAACAAATGCCGGTATCTGTCGGAAAAGGATTATCGCTGCCTGAATTATGACATGCGACCCGCTATTTGCCGCAAGTATGACACCGACGGCTGTGATCTGACCGGCGATGATTATGGGTATGAGTTGCACTTTCTCGATGATAAGTCGATGGAAGAATATATGAAGATCAAGTTTGGCGCTAAGGTATTCGACAAACTGGTGCCGAAAAAGAGAAAAAAGAAGAAAAAGAAAGCGTCCAAAGCAAAGCAGAATACATAAAAAAACCGGACACAAATCTAAAAGAGTTGTGTCCGGCTGATTTTATCAAAATTGTGCGGTTTACACGGTCTGGTTCGAAGGTTTCGGTGCTGTTTCATCGGGGAGAATAACTTCTTCAGGAATCACCACTTCTTCTAAATCCAGTAATTCCACTTCCGGGGGTAACAAGGTTGCCGCCGGCTTGCATCGATATCATATATCGCTAAAAACTTAGCAAATGCCTTTCCGTTGCCAGATGTCAATCTCCACCGAGCCGTGATGCCGACGGGCGATTGCTACGGTATTTTTTTACAAAAAAAGCTTGCAATTGGCGTTTTCAGCCGTATGATGCGAGCTTAATTACCCTGTCGCACGGAGTTGTGACGAGATTTGAAGACCGAAAAATACGGTTTTCAGTACTAAAAATGGGGCTGACAGGTATCGCAGCATGGTCAGCTCAAGCTTCCGACAGGGTCCGGTCAATTTCGCTCTACAGTAGCGGATTCTGCGACCAGCGAAGATCAGATTTATGGTGAAACCGCGGATTTTACGGATTTACACGGATTATTTTATGTGTTTTTACTTTTATGATCCGCGAAAATCGGCGTAATCAGTGGTTATTGCAGATGATTACCCCGTGGTGTAATTGGCAACACTCGAGTTTTTGATACTCGCATTCCAGGTTCAAGTCCTGGCGGGGTAAGTTTTTCAAATGACTATTGATGAATGATTAAATCTTTATGAGTGAACGAGTTGCGATAATTTTAGCGGCGGGTCAGAGTACCCGTATGAACACAAAGACAGCCAAGGTGCTCCACGAGGTGTGCGGTCGTCCGATGCTTGAGTGGGTTCTTGATGCCTGCCGGGCCGCCGGTGTCCAAAAGCATATTGTCGTGGTTGGCTATGGTAAAGAGCAGATTATTGATCGCTATAAGGATGCCGGCGATGTGGTTTTTGTCGAGCAAAATGAGCAAAAAGGTACCGGTCATGCGGTGATGTGCTGTCGGGAGCAACTGGAAGGATTTACGGGACAGACGCTGATACTTTGCGGCGACGCCCCGCTGATTCGCACCGAGACGCTGAACGAGCTTCTCGAAAAGCATGGGCAGGAAAACGCGGCCGTAACGCTGGCAACGGCGGTGATGCTCGATCCGTCCGGCTATGGCCGGATTATCCGTGATGGATATGGTAATATTCAGGGCATTCTTGAGCATAATGACTGCGATGAAAGGCAGCGGGCGATTACCGAGATCAATCCGGGCTATTTCTGTTTTCAAACACCTCTTTTATTGGAGGCGCTCGATAAAATTACTCCAAATAATGTCAAGAATGAGTATTACCTGACAGACGCACTGCATCTTTTACTTGCGGATGGGCATAAAGCGACCGCTGTAACGGCAGTGGCCGCTGAAGATGCGATGGGCGTCAATAACCGCCAGCAATTGTCGCTGGCGGGTAAGATTATGCAGGAACGAATCCAACAGCAGTTTATGGCCGCTGGTGTAACGATTGTCGATCCGCCGAATACATGGATTGATGCCCGTGCCGAGATCGGGCAGGACACAGTAATCGAGCCGTTCACCTGCATCAGTGGGGCGGTCAGGATCGGCGAGAACAGTCGGATCGGCCCGTTTGCGTATCTGTATGATGGCGTGAATGTGCCGGCGAACGCTGTCGTTGGTGTTTTTCAGGAATTAAAGCGAGTAAGCAAATAAAGGATATTGAAGTGCTGAATCATCCGACCATTGTATTTAGCGGCAGCAGCAACCCGGCTTTAGCCGAGGCGGCCTGCAACTACCTGAATCTGGAACTTGGTAAGGTGGAGATATCCAATTTCCCGGACGGCGAAAAACATATTCGTCTGGAGTCCGATGTGCGCGGGCGGGATGTGTATATTATCCAATCCACTTGTCCGCCCGTCGATGAGAATCTGATGGAATTGCTGATCTTTCTGGACTGTGTGCGTCGCGCGAGTGCGGCACGAATCACTGCGGTCATCCCGTATTTCGGCTATGCCCGGCAGGATCGCAAGGATGCCGGCCGTGTTCCGGTTACGGCCAAGCTGACGGCTAATATCATTACTTCCGCCGGAGCGGATCGGGTTCTGGCGTTGGATATGCACGCCAAGCAGTTGCAGGGGTTCTTTGATATCCCCCTCGACCATCTGACAGCCGAACCGGTGTTGGTGAAATACCTTAGCCAAAAGAGAATTCCTGACCTGACGGTGGTTGCACCCGATGTGGGGAATATGAAAACGGCGTCGAGTTATGCCAGTGCGCTGGGAGCGGAGTTGGCGATCATTCACAAACGCCGCCTGACAGGTCAGGAGGTTCATTGCGAAGAAATCATCGGCTCGATTGAAGGGCGGAATGTGGTGATGGTCGATGATATGATCTCCACAGCCGGAACAATCACCGGAGCGGCGAAGATGGCCAAAGAACGCGGGTGCAAGAATGTCGTGGTCGGTGCTACGCATGGTGTTTTTTCCGGGCCGGCCATCGAACGATTGACAGAGGCCCCGATCGACGAGGTGTTTGTTACCGATACGATCCCGATCAAAGAAGAGGTCCGCAACTTAAAAAATCTTAAAGTTCTCACTGTTGCCCCCTTGATCGGTGAAGCGATGCGGCGGATCCACAGTAATGAGTCCATCAGCACGATGTTCCAAAAATATGGACAATTGTAATTGAAAATTCAAGAATATAGAAAGAGGTAGCTATGCCAGAAACAGTTGCATTAAAAGCGAGCGTCCGTGAAAAATCGGGTACGCGAAATTCGGTTGCGTTGCGAGAGCAGGGAAAACTGCCGGCGGTTGTCTATGGCCACGGAAAAGATACGGTGTCCATTACACTGAATACGAATGAGTTTGTCGATTCTCTGCATCATGGAAACCGCATTTTCGATGTGGATCTCGCTGGGGCAAAGGATACGCTGCTGGTTAAGGATATTCAGTATGACTATCTTGGCGACACTGTTATTCATGCGGACCTGATGCGTGTGGACCTGAATGAACGCGTCAAGGTTGAGGTGATGATAAAGCTCGCCGGAACCGCCGCCGGAACGCACATGGGCGGTATCATCGAGGAAATTATGAACCGTATCGAAGTGGAATGTGCGGTGCGTGATATCCCCGAATTTTTGCTGGTTGACATCAAGGGTTTGGAGTTGGATAAGACGCTTCGTGCCGAAGAGATTGAACTTCCGGAGAGTTTTGTGTTGGTTACGAATCCGAATGCGGGTGTGGTTGGCTGTCATGAGCCGAAGGCGGTTATTGCTGAGGAAGAAGCCGCTGAAGGTGTCGAAGGTGAAGAAGTTGTCGAGGGTGCTGCTGAACCGGAAGTGATTACCGAGAAGAAAGAAGAAGAGGGATCTTCAAAGTAAGATTTCTCTCAATGAGCATGCGCATGGGAACGCAGGACCATGATAGAAGCGTGGAAAGCTGTAGTGGGACGCCTGATGGGTGTCCGCTCTTTGGAAACGAAAAAAGGTGCTTCGATGAAGCTGATTGTCGGACTCGGAAACCCGGGAAGCAAATACGACCAGATGCGGCATAATGTCGGGTTTGGGGTCGTTGATGCTCTCGCGGCGAAGTTCGGCGAAACCGTGCGTCGTAAGAAGTTCAATGCGTTGACTGAAGAAGTTTTCTTTGAGGATACAAAGCTGCTATTGCTGAAGCCGCAACAGTATATGAATCGCAGCGGTCATGCGGTGGCGACGGCGGCTGGATTCTATAAGATCGACCCGGCAGATATCCTGATTGTTACTGATGATATGGCATTGGAAGTCGGTCGGCTTCGGCTTCGGGCCAAAGGGTCCGCCGGCGGGCATAACGGCCTCAAGGATGTTATTGCCCGGCTCGGTCGCCAGGATTTTTCGCGATTGCGCGTGGGAATCGGTGATAGCGGGCGGATGGATGCGGCGGACTTCGTACTGTCGCGATTTTCCGCCGATGAGCGAGAGAGTATCGATCGGACGATTCAGACGGCCGTCGATGCGATCCTTTGCTGGCTTCGCGATGGCGTTGACCTGGCGATGACGCGATACAATGTGAAAAACGGTTCGGCTGAAAATGATTGAACGAACACCTTAAAAAGTCGAAAATATAAAATTGAAAATATAACGAAGTATAAACCTAATCGGAGGTATAAATTTTGGAAACAGCAGTGAAAAGATTGTATGAAGGCATGTTCCTGGTGGATACCGCTTTGGCGGCGCAGGATTGGCAAAAAATCCTTGACGAAATCAAGCGGATTATGGATCGGGCCGAAGCTGAAGTTGTCTCGCAGAAGAAGTGGGACGAGAGGCGGATGTGTTACGAGGTCAACAAGAAAACTCGCGGAACCTATATCCTGACCCACTTCAACTGTGATACAAGCAAGATTGGCGGCATTGAACGCGATGTGCAGCTTTCAGAGCTGATTACGCGGGTGCTGGTTCTGCGGACAGATAGAATGACACCCGAAGACCTTGAAAGGGTAACGCCTCTGGAAGCAGCCGAAGCAGCCACCAAGGCCGAAGAAGAGGCAAGGGCCAAAGCGAAAGCCGAGGCCGAGGATAGGGCGAAAGAAGCCGCCGAAGCGGCTCAGGCAGATGCCGAAGCTCAGGAGATTCCCGCAGAAGAAGACACAGAAGCCCCTGCGGCTGATGTTGAGGTTTCAGAAACGCCGGCACCGGAAGAAGCTGTCGCAGAAACGGATGCCAAAGCCGATGATACAGAGGAAGAAAAGACCGTATAAAATCCATCGCTCGAAAAAATCGCGGCGATGCGACGAGGATGCAAAATCCATAGAAAGGGTTTAAGATGGCAAATTTGAATAAAGTAATGTTGATGGGCGGTCTGACACGCGACCCACAGCTAACATATCTACCCAGCCAGACGCCGGTTGTTGAGTTTGGACTTGCAACAACTCGAAAATACAAGAAGCAGGATGGCACATTGGGCGAGGACAAGTGTTATGTGGATTGTCAGATGTTTGGTAAGCGTGCGGAGGTGATTAACCAGTACCTCAAGAAAGGTGACCCGCTCTTTGTAGAGGGTCGGTTAAAGTTTGACTCATGGGAAAAGGACGGCCAGAAACGATCTAAGCTTCGCGTTTTTGTTGAGAGCTTTGAGTTTCTTGGCAAAGGCGGTGGCGGCGGTCAAGGCGGTGGTTATCAGTCCACTCCGGCTCCGGCACAGATGCCGGCTCCATCCGCACCGGAAGCGCCTCACGGTGGCGGGATGGACGATGATATCCCCTTTTAGCAGCTACCGGAATAACCTGAATAGAACAAATTGAGAATGAAATTAGAAAAATAGAAAAACGGGAACAAACATGGCAAGATTCCAACAAAAGAAAAATACCAAGCGGAAAAAAAGGAAAAACTTAACGATTCGCGAACAAACGCAGTGCCGTTTTTGTCGGGCAGACAAGTCGTATGTCGATTACAAAGACCTCGACACCCTGAGCAAACTGTTGACCAATCGTGGAAAAATCTTTTCTCGTAAGCGAAGCGGCAATTGTGCCGGTTGCCAGCGCAAAGTGAAAACCGCTATCAAACGCGCCCGTTTTATGGCGCTGCTGCCGTACACAAACTAACTTGCTTGCGGGAAAACAGTTATGGTAAATTGAGCCGAATTGCGCAAGAAAAACATGGAGAACGATCATAATGAAGTTACTGTTAGTTGAAGATGTAGAAATGCTGGGTTGGCTTGGCGACATTGTTAATGTCAAATCCGGTTATGCCCGCAATTACCTCGTGCCGCAGGGGCTGGCGGTGGTTCCAACCAAAAAACACATTGAATCGCTGGCTGAGGAAAAGGCACACCGTGCCGAACAGCGACAGCTTGAGTATAGCCAGAAAGAGGAATTGGCTGCGGGTGTCGAGGGGGCTGAAGTTGTCCTTGCAGCCAAGGCGAATGAGTTGGGACATTTGTTTGGCTCGGTTACTGAATGTGAGATCGCAGAAAATCTGCGACAGCAGGGCTTTGCCATTCGGGATGCGATGGTACAGATGCCCGATGGCCATATTAAAGACCTTGGCACACATGAGCTTACGGTGAGGATCACCCCTGATCTGAAAGCGGCGGTTCGTGTGGTTGTCGTTTCTCAGGATGAGACCGTTGACGCAATCGAAGAACAAACAAACACAGAGCAGGAATAGCACATGGACCGATGCGGACCTGCAGCAGTTGCTGCAGGGGCGGAAAGTTCCGGGTTCGCCTGAAGCTGAGGCGGCGGTGCTGGGGTCGATGTTGTTGGATCGCGAACGCGTGGGCGATGTCATTGAAGTGATCGGCGAGGACTCCTTTTCACTGACGGAACACCGCATCCTCTACGGTGCGATTCTGTCGTTGTATGAAGACAACAGCGCAATCGACCTTGTTCTGCTGCGTGATGAGCTGAAGAAACGCAAGATGCTTGAGGCGGTCGGCGGCGTGGACTATCTGGTGCGTGTGGCTGAATCGGTACCGTCTGCGGCGAATGTGTCTTATTACGCGAATATCGTCAAAGAAAAGGCGATGCTGCGAGAACTGGCACATGCCTGCGGTGAGATTCTGAACGAAGCATGCGAAGAAGCCGGTGATGTGGGGGAGAAACTCGATATTGCCGAAAAACGTATCTTTGAGGTAACAGAGAAAAAAATACAGGGCAGTGTGGTTCCTGTTAAGGATCTGATCACCGAGGCCTTTGAAAATATCGAGGCACGCAAGGGTGGCGATGGAGTTACGGGCGTGGCGACCGGGTTCGAGGAATTGGACCATATGCTGTGTGGTTTTCAGAAAGGCGAAATGATTATCGTCGCCGGTCGCCCCAGTATGGGAAAGACCAGTTTCGCGATGAATATCATTGAGTACATTGGGGTTGATGAAAATCTTCCGGTTGTGATTTTTTCGCTTGAAATGGGCAAGCATCAGCTCGTTGAGCGGTTTTTGTGCAGCCGTAGCAAGATTGATTCACAGGCGGTGCGCAAAGGAATGCTCAGTACCGACGATATGGCTGAACTGACCAAGGCGGGCGGGGAACTCTTTGAAAAACCGATCTTTATTGATGACACGCCGGGACTGACGCCTTTGATGATTCGCGCTAAATCTCGCCGCCTCAAAAGCCAGCATGATATTCAGGCCATTTTTATTGACTATATGCAGTTGATGAGCTTGGGCGGCCGGGTTGAATCGCGCCAGCAGGAGATCAGCACGATCTCCCGTTATCTGAAGTCGTTGGCGCGTGAACTGGATGTTCCGGTCGTGGTGCTGAGCCAACTTAATCGTGCGTCCGAAGGCCGAGAGGGGCATCGGCCCCGTATGAGCGACCTTCGTGAAAGCGGATCCATCGAGCAGGACGCGGATGTCGTGATGTTGCTGCATCGGGAGGACTACTACCATCGCGGGGAGGCGGAGTGGGAAGAAACGAATACCGCTGAGGTGATTATTGCCAAACAGCGAAACGGGCCGACAGGCATCGTTGAATTGGTCTTTGACGGCCGCACAACACGATTTAAACCAAAATCTCATGAGTCAGCACCTTATGGAGTATAGGGACGGAATCTTACCAAGGAGATAGAATGCGGCAGGATAGGATTGGACGGTTGGTTGGGGTATTCATTTGCCTGGTGATGGGGTTGTCGGCGGCGGCTGGGGCTGATGACGCATCGCACGAAGGGCTGATGATCGAGCGTTTGAATGTCGCGGGCCATACGACGCTGACTCGCGCGGAAGTTCTTTCGGTTGTTCGGGTCCGTCCAGGGCAGGCCTTTCGCGGCACAACAGTGAGTGACGATGTCAATCGTATCGCAAAGCTGGAAGCTGTGGAGTCGGCTTACTATAATACAAGGATTGAAAACGGCCGTGTTGTGCTGACCTATGTGGTTGCCGAGCATAACCTGGTTCGCTCCATTGCTTTCAAGGGGAATGAAAAACTTAAAGACGGTGTTTTGACGAAGGAACTGAGCTTTAAGAGAGGGGATTATCTGGATGTCTTTGCCGCACGCGCCGGTGTGGATGCGATGAAGGAGAAATATAAAAAGAAAGGGTTCCCTTGGATTGAGATCGCCCTGGACGAAGGGGCCGTAATGTTCGGTCAGGTGGTGTACCAGATCAAGGAAGGGCCTCGTCCGAAAATCAAGAAAGTATTGTTTGTTGGAAACGAGTCATTGTCCAGCCGAAAACTTCAAAAAACCATCAAGACAAAGAAAAAGAAAGCGGTGTTTTTTTCCGTCTATTACAGCCCTGAACAGCTCAAAGCAGATACCGAGAAACTGCTCGAAGTGTATCAGAAAAAGTCCTTTCTTGATGCGCACATTTCAAGCAGCGTTGATTTTAAGAAGGAGCGCAGCCGGGCGTTCGTAACATTCACCATCAAAGAAGGGCCGGCTTATTTCGTTGATTCGATTCATTTTAAGGGCAATCAGTTTTTTACGAACGAACAGCTACAGGAGGAATTGAAGCTGCGGCCGGATTTCTTCTATAGTGAGGCGTGGGCGGATTTTGATGCCAAAAAGATTAAAAGCAAATACGGTGAGATGGGATTTGTTGAAACCATAGTGTCTATTAATCGCCAAATCATGCCGGATGTTCCGAAAGTGAAAGTCGAGTTTGATGTTAACGAGGGCGGCCGCTATCGTGTCGGTGAGGTTGTTATCACCGGCAATACGAGCTATCAGGATCGAACCATTCGCCGGATTATGGATGAGGAGGCCTTTACGCCGGGCCAGTGGTATGATGCGGACGCGGCGAGGGGTGATGGTGACGGCGAACTGGAGAAAATCATCAAGCAATCGGTGGTGGCTGAATCGGCGGTCATTGCCCCGATCGGGACTGATCCCAATACGCGGGATGCGTTGGTAACGATCACTGAAGGGCAAACCGGCTCGATTATGCTGGGAGCGGGTATTGGCAGTGATGACGGCCTGATCGGAAATATCACGCTGAATCAGCGTAACTTCGACATCATGGACATGCCAAGCAGTTTTAAGGATATTTTTAACGGCAGTGCGTTTCGCGGCGCCGGCCAGCAATTCCGTTTATCGGCCAGTCCCGGAACCGATGTCAGTACCTATGCGGCCAGTTTTACAGAGCCGTATCTGTATGACAAGCCGATTGCGATGAGCTTGAGCGCTTCCTTGTTTGAACGGGAACGCGAGACCTATGACGAAAAACGGCTGGCGGGCAAAGTGGGTCTGGAAAAACGCTACCCGGATAAATGGCGACGAGGCATCAGTTTTCGTGCCGAAAATGTGAAAGTCGAAGACCTTGAGTGGGATGCCCCTCAGGATGTTAACGATGTTGAAGGGTCCAATCTGCTGTTTGGGACGCGGCTTTATATCCGTAAAAACACGACGGACACACGATTTATTCCGAGCAGAGGGTATAACTTTGACATCGGTTATGAACAGGTCTTTGGCGACCATACCTTTGGACTTCTCGAAGGAACTTATCGTTGGTACCACACATTGGCCGAGGATTTGGACGAGTTAAAAACGGTTCTCGAAACGAAGGTTCACGCGGGGACAGCGATTGGTGATGCCCCGACATTCGAACGATTCTATGTGGGTGGCATTGGAAGTTGGGCACTGCGCGGTTTTGAATATCGCGGTGTCAGCCCGCGCGGCGGACCGAGCAATGAGCCGATCGGCAGCGACTGGGCCGTTGTGGGCAATGCCGAGATTTCGATGCCGCTGGGAAGCGAAACATTTGCGTGGCTGTTTTTCAGTGATATCGGATTCATCGATGACGGCGGCCCCCGGATGTCCGTCGGAACGGGTATTCAGATATTGATCCCACAGTTTTTTGGCCCGGTGCCGATGCGGTTTGAACTGGCAGCTCCATTCATGAAAGAAGAGGAAGATGAAACACAGGCGTTCAGTTTTTCGATGGGGGCGCTCTTTTAATTAGAAAATATGGAACGACCAGACCGTGGTTGCAGAAAAGTCGTCATAAGCCGATAATCGGTTCATGCGACAAGGTGGAGCGTTTCCACCCTCAATCGCGGATT
>NBLM01000046.1 GCA_002084585.1 Planctomycetales bacterium 4572_13
GAATCGCTTTCCATTCCGATTGTTTCGCCTGTCCCGTCTCCGGCTTCTGCCGCGTCTGCTAATATCCACATATTCTTCATTGCATCATTCCTTTGCTTTTTATTAGGTCTTTAATTTTCTACTCTCAGGCCTCAAGTCTCAGGACTCAGGCCTCACCTTTATGTTTCCCACAAAAGGCATCTGCCCATTCGTTATATGTTTTATTTTCAATCTGCGTCCGAATCTCGTTCGTCAGCCGCTGGTAATAAGTTAAATTATGAATCGATACCAATATCGGCCCGAGCATCTCGCCGACATTAAAGAAATGCCGAAGGGTGCCTTTTCCGAAATTCTGACACGCATAACACGGGCAATCCGTTTCAATCGGCCCTGCATCTTTAACATATTGACTGTTTCGCAGGCGGATCGGCCCGTTATTCGTGAACGCATAAGCGTTTCGTCCGTTCCGCGTCGGCAGCACACAATCGAACATATCCACTCCGGCCCGCACGGCCTCGACAATATCCACCGGCATTCCCACGCCCATCAGGTATCGCGGTTTATCCTCCGGCAGCATCGCAGTTGTATGCTCAACGGTTCGGATCATGTGTTCATGCCCTTCGCCGACGCTCAACCCGCCAATGGCGTACCCGTCAAAATCCATCGGAATTAGTTTCTGTGCACACGCGCTTCGCAGTTCCAAATCAACGCCGCCCTGAACGATTCCGAAGAGTCGTTGTTTTTCGTTCGCATGGGTGTCTTTGCACTGTTGGGCCCAGCGAATCGTTCGCTCGACCGCTTTTCTCAGGCGGTCCGCCGGACACGGCCACGGCGTGCATTCATCAAAGCACATGATCACATCGGCGCCGAGCCGATTCTGCGTCTGCGTAGCCACCGTCGGGTCGAGGTAGATTTTCGCCCCGTCAATATGGCTGGCAAACTCCACGCCGTCATCGCCGATACGGTTTAGCGTACTCAGCGAAAATACTTGATAGCCGCCGCTGTCGGTTAAGATCGGTCCGTCCCATCCCATCAACCCGTGCAAATCACCCAGTGATTCAACCACTTCCGTTCCCGGACGAATCACCATATGATAGGTATTGGCCAGCACGATCTGCGCCCCGGTCGTCGCTAACTGGGCCGGCGTAATCCCTTTCACGCAGCCGCGCGTTCCCACCGGCATAAACACCGGCGTTTCAACGACTCCGTGCGCCGTCAAAAGTCGGCCGCGTCTGGCCCGGCTGTCCGCATCCTGATTAACAAGTTCGTAAGATTTCATGGTTCGGTCGTCGTTTCGGCAGGGGCGATCGTTACCCGTTTGGAGTCGGGGTAATAATAGCTTAGGATATCCCTGTAGGTTTTTCCTTTTCGGGCCATCCCTTGCGCACCGCATTGGCACAGGCCCACGCCGTGTCCGAATCCCAGCCCGTTTTGGAACGAAACCCGGTTTCCTTTTTTTTCCACAGTAAAAATCGCGCTTTTTATCTTTCGGCCCGTCGGGTCAAGCGTCAGGCGAAAATCCTCGCCGCGAACGGTGTCGGTCGCTCCGTTTTTCCCGATGAGCGTCACACGAACAGCCCGGCTTTTGTACCCGAGTTTGGTTACTTTGAAATTCACGATCGGCTCAATTTTTTCAAGAGTCGGATACCGCTGTATCAGTTTTTCGCTGACCTGTCGCAGGGTCATTGTAACGGGCTTCCAGTAATAATTGCCGCGTCGGGCCACACCCACGCAATAGCCGCACTGAACGCCGCGGAGCGAGGCGATTTTCTCGCCGCCAAAGACATTCCCCGCGGCCTCGGTATGTCCGCCGCACGAGCTGCTGTAATAGGTGGGAATGATAAGTTCCCGACCCTCGGCTGACGGAGCCACCAGAACCTCGCCGGCTGTTGCCAAAACGGCCGCACGGACAGTTTGGGTCTCAGCATCCAAACCACGATAAACCTGGCTGGATTCCGACTGTGTCACATCCCAGCTGCGGCGTTGTCCGAGTCGGCCCTTGATGAAGAGGCAGTAGGTCCGCGATGCGACCGCCTGGGCCTTCAGCGCTTCGGGCTCCCAGTAACTTGGCATTTCGGCGCCGACCACGCCAAACAGATACGATTCCAGCGGAACGAGATTAACGGCCTCAAAGACCGGTTCGCTTTCATTGACCCGTAGCCGCAAATGCCCGCGGTACGGTTTATCATTGATTCGGAATACGAACGGTTCACGGGGTCGGATCAGCACCTCACCGTCGAAACGGTGTTCGCCGATCACCAGTGTTCGGCCTGAAATCTGCACGACAAAGGGTTCATTGCCTCGAAAGTTCGCCAGCGTTCCGCTGGCGGTGTCTTCGATTTCAAAACCGCTCATCGAAGCCACGGTACACATTCTTAGATTGCCAAAGAGCAGCACCCGCACCCAGGTCTGCCTGGGGCTGTCGATCCCGGGCGTCGTTTCGACGGGCCGATGCCGGCATCCCGCGGCCGACATCATACATATCACACAGGCCCACAACGCCAGGTTTTGGTAAGCGGGGGGCCTGTGAATGCTTTGCTTATAAGTTCTCATTCCTTTAAGACGGATGCACACGCCGCTCAAGAGGGCTATTCGAGCGTGCGAAGGCCCAATCCAAGACCTTCCAGCGACTCTTTGATTTCGTTTAAGCTCGTTACACCGAAATTCTTGCAGCCCAGCAGTTCTGCTTCTGTTTTGCTGATCAGTTCCAGGACGGTCTTAACGCCAAGCCGCTCTAACGCCCGCCGTGCGCGGACCGAAAGGCCCAGTTCGCCCATTGTCTTGTTTAGTATTTCCGGGCTGGCCTTACTGGCTATTTCCGGATCGATTGTGCCGGCGGCATCCTTGTCATCGTCGATCGCCATTCCCAGCCGCATTTCTTTGATTTCGAGAATCTCCTTGATCTCCTGCAAACTGGTCTCACCAAAGTTCTTGTAAGCAAGCAACTCCGACTCGCTGGTTCTCAGCAGGTCGCCTACGGTGTGGATATTCATCTTCTTGAGACAATTCCGGCTGCGGACTGACAGCTCGAAATCGGAGATCGGAATTTCAAGAATTTTATTCTGGCGGCTCTGGCGTTTTTCCTTTTCCTCATCATGGACCATGACTCTGGCGCTGGCGATATCTTTGGCGAACAACTGCGCCTTTGCATGATTCGGATGCGATTTCAAAACGCTTTCCGCACAACACGCCGCCTCGTCATACGCACCCACATTCTCGTACAGAACGGCCAGGTTGAGCAGGCCGTTGACATGGGCCGGCGCGATCTGCACCAGTTCCTTGTAGTAGTGCGCCGCTTCGGTTTCATCGCCGCGAAGGTCGAATGAATAGGCCAGAGCGAACAGGGCCTTAACATGGGTGTGGTCCAGATCGATAGCGAATTCATATTCATTCATCGCCGGTTCATAGTGGGCCAGGCAGTCCTGAAGTTTTCCCTTTTGGTAATGGTATTCGGCGCTGACATTTTCAAAATTTCCACAGGCGGCCAATTCTTTTTCGCACGCTTCGAGATGGCCGGCCAGCCGATAGGTTTCGCATTTTTCCATGGTTGCCGCCGGGCCGTCGCTCTGCCGGGCCGCCGCGTCAAACGCTTTAACGGCCTTGTCCGTTTCGCCGAGTTTGCGTAACGCATACCCCAATGCCATCTGCTTTTGGCTGCAGTCGGGGCCTTTTTCCAGCAGTTTGACGGCTTCGGCCGGCTCACCGCACAGCAGCAGGGCGATTCCCTTTGCCGGGGTGTCCTTTTGCTTGGCGGTTTCGGCCCGAAATTCGATCTGATTGGCTTCGCTCGAATGGACATACCGCCACAGTGTTTTGATCTCATCAAAACTCGGCAGCTCTTTCTCAAATAGGTTTACAGGTGCATCAGCTAAAGATACCATTTGTCCAGGCTCCTCGAATACGGTGTTCTTCTTTTAGTGACTCAAAATACCGCAAAAACGCCCTGTTCCTGCAGTATTAAAATCATACACAACGGCTTTTCCCGAAAGTGGAAACGAGGCATTATACCCATCTGCAAAAGATTTGCAATAGGAATTTTATGCCAAAAGCAGCTATTGTGGGTGTGCAATAGCGAAGAACACAGAAATCCCAACGGCGTCTTTGCCAAACTCCATTTGAGTGGTTCATACGACAGCGCGATTTGAGATTGTATTTATGGCTGTAACTTATTGTTTATTAAGGCGTTAACCTGTTTTTGTGGAAATTTTAAATCCGAAACTCTAAACTCTAAACAAATCCAAAATGACAATGATGAGTCCGCTCTAAAAAGGCAGTTCACGACAGATGGCTGGTGTGATATTGTTTCTCTATAGGGTGCCCACGGTCAAGCTGTGCTTGGCCGTGTTGGCTGTCGAGTGTGTATTTTGGCTTTTTAGACCAGACTCAATGATGAAAAACCAATAACACCCGACAGCAGAAAATCGCGTTTTTGTTTTGAAAATTAGGTTTTTGGTCATTCGATAGTGTTTAGTATTTAGAAATTAGTGCTTAGGATTTCAGCGTGATTTTGTAATAAATCACGCTGTAATATTAAAATAGGATCGTTTATGAAAAATCGCCGCAATGGCCGATACTACAATGGTATCGATATAGATTCTGATGAGTATCGGTTGCGGAAACAGTATTTTGTCATTTCCGTGTAAGCGGGAATCCGGTTTTTAGGCCATAGAATCCGGTTTTTTCAGGGTCAGATTGTAAAATTGGTTTTCCGCAGCAGGAATTGATCTGTGGCAAAGCTTTTTTGAAGTTGTTTAGAATTTAGAGTTTCGGACTTAGGACTTCCGGTTTGTCCGGTTTAATGATTGGAATTTCAGCGTGATTTTGTCATAAATCGTGCTATCGTACGAATGAGAGGACATTGAATATGGACCTGATTTCACTGTTAGCCACTGTTTCAGAGCAAGCGCCCGCAGCGGCGACGGCGCTGTTTGATGTGGAAGAAGCAAAATTGTCGCTTTATACGCTGATCAGCGAAATGCACTGGCTCTTTGCGATGCTGTTGCTGTCGGTGGGGGTGGTTTATATGCTCTACGGCTGGCGTATCTTTCGTGCGTTGGTGGTGATCAGTTTTGGATTTATCGGGATGTTTTTGGGGATGTTGGCGGCGGACAAGTTGTCAACCAGCGAGCATGCTCTTATGTGGGGCGGCCTTATCGGAATGGGGCTGTTTGCGGCAGTCGCCGTTCCGCTGATGAAGTGGTGCGTATCCATCCTCGGCGCGATCGCCGGCGGAATCTTAACCTCCGGTATCTGGATCGCTCTGGACCTGTCAGATGCCTATTTGCCCGCCGGGTTCATTGTGGGCTTTATCGCTGGTGGACTGATCTCCTTTATTATGCTGAAAGTTTCGGTGATGCTGTTTACCAGTTTGGGCGGCTCGCTCATCACGGTGATGGGTCTGCTGGTATTGCTGTATCAATACGATGTCAGAGTTTCGGACCCGATGACATTTTATACTTACAATCTGATTTTGACGCACCCGTGGTTTCTGCCGCTGGCGGTCATTATCCCAACGGTTGGCGGGATGTTTTTGCAGAACAAACTCATCAAACACTCGCCGAACTGGGAGATGTAATTGAGAAATATAGGAATATAAGTAGATAGGAATACAGGTCTTCACATCCCCACATTCCTAAATCCCTACATCCCTAAATCAAGGTTTACAGATCTTACACGGTCGGCGGCCGGTTTTTTCGGCCGTCTCACGGGTGGAGAACCGCACCGCTTTGGCCGCATTCATCCGTTTGGCGTGTGAACAACTTGAGCGGTGATAGACTTTGCTGGATTTGGATGCAATGAATCTGCCCTCATTGGCCGCCGTTGAAGAACTTGACTCTGTTTTTTCAGGTTGCGGCACTTCGATAATTTTTTGTGCCAATTTTTTTTCAATCAGCAAATCGCAAAGATCCTGCCCATCGACCTCAATATCGGCAACTAAGCAGAATGGTTCGCCCCGCTGAATGTCTTTCAGGACAATCTGTTTGGGTTTAGTCGTTTTGGACAGCAGCAGGTCATTGAGGAACATCAGTAATTTCAAGTTCCCCTTGGCGGTGTCGGCCGGTTTGAGTCCGTTGATTCGTACGGGGATGTTTTGACCGATGACCGGCGGAAGTTCCGCGATGTCGCAAAAAATTCGGACATGCTCATCCAACCGGAGGACGGTTGAAACAGTCACATCGCCATACGCTTGCACGGGTTCGGATTTTGATTGCTGAGCCGCTGCGCCGGCAATAGTCATCGCGAGGATCGCCACAACTGTCAGTTCTAATAAAATCTCGCTTTTCTTCATATTCTTCAAGCCCCTCATCGTTAAACATCTACAATCTACAATCTACAATCGTCAATCATCCCCCCCCCACATCCCTGATCCCTGTTTTTTTTAACATCTGTCCCCTCATTTAAGACATCAATGTATTTTAAATACTTGTAGAGGCGATTTCGTTTGCCTCCGGTTATCTCTTCGATGATCCCTATTTGCTCTAAATGCTTGATAGCCGTTGTCGCTGATGTTGTCCACAGGCCTGTCATTTCGCAAATCTTTGGGATTGAAATAATCGGTCTTTGGAGCAGCGCCCGATGAACCCGTAAAGCAGAGCCCGAGGATCTTCCTATGGTTTGGATTTTCCGCCTGTCCTCTTCTGCGAGGTTGATTAATACCGAGGCGGTGGAGGTTGCTTTATCAGCCGTTTCCTTAGTGGCCGTTAAGAAAAATTCTATCCAGCTTTCCCAATCACCATTTAGTCTGACTTGCTGAAGTAGATCGTAATAGGTAGCGCGATGTGTTTTAAAGTACAAACTCAGATACAGCAGAGGTTCTTTGAGTATGGCTTCAGAACAAAGCAGAATCGTTATCAACAGCCTCCCCATCCTGCCATTTCCATCAAGAAATGGATGGATCGTTTCAAATTGAACATGTGCTAATGCTGCTTTTATCAATGTAGGAGTTTTTTCAGGAACATTATTTAAGAACTTTTCCAAATATCCCATACAGTCCAGCAGCTTTTCCGGTGGCGGTGGAACATGAGCCGCATTGTCGGGCCGGGTACCGCCAATCCAATTTTGACTGGTTCTGAAATCTCCCGGCATTTTATCGCTTCCTCTCCCCTTCAAAAGAAGCACATTGTGTATTTCACGAATCAGCCGCAATGAGATTGGCAGGCCTTCTCTCATTAATGACAAGCCATGATTTAAAGCCGCAACATAATTTGAAACATCCTGTACATCATCAATTGACACATCAGGTTTTCCGCCAATTTCAAATAATAAAAGCTCGGAAAGAGAAGATTGCGTGCCTTCAATTTGAGAAGAAAGGACGGCTTCTTTACGGATATACAGATAAAGGAATATGTCGGTTTCAGGTAAAAGCATCGTGGTGCTGTCGAGTCTTCCAAGGGCAAGAAGCGTCTGGTCCAGTAACTCTCTGAGATTGCCATCAATTGACAACTCTGATTTTGGAGGTAAAGGGTCTGGAATAAATGCCTGACACTTTTCTCCAACAGTAGAAATCGTAACATATTGTCCCGTTTTTCTTTTCATAGTCCTTATTCCATTGAGTGTAATAAGCTAAGGCACTATTACACAATAACAGTATATCTTGTAATAAGAAAGTATCTTATCACTAAATATCAAGAAAAAAAATAAGAAAAGAGAAGCTTTTTTAATCTCCAATCTCCAATCAACAATCGCCATCTACAATTATTCGCCCTTCCCCCCTCAATTCAACATTCAAAATTAATTCCCGCGGTTCTTATTTTTTTTTTAATTTGTGGCCCCTTAGTAAAACGCGGCGACGGCGATCAACAGCCAGATGATACAGCCAATGGCGAACTTGCTAACCGTTCCGACCAGCACGCCGGTTCCGGCGCCGATGCCGGAGCGCACGGATTGGTTGTGTTCGGTGCCGGTGATGCGTTCGACGACCCAGGTGGCCATCCCCGCACCCAGACAGGCGCCGAGCAGGGTGCCGAAAACGCCGACAGCGATAGCGATCGTGCCGACGATGGCTCCAAAGAGGGCGCCGCCAATCGCCGCTAGCGCACCCAGCCATCCGGCACCGCACCTTTTGGCCCCGCCGGCTCCGGCGAAGAACTCGATGATTTCCGCGATCAGGGCCAGCACGCCGGCGGCGACCAGCAGCGGCCAGCTGAAGACCCTGTCGTCCCATCGCCACCACGCGAACAGGCAGGTGCCGACGACCATCAGCCAGTTACCCGGCAGGGTGAACAGCACCAGCATCAGCCAGCAGGCGTTTAACAGGAGCAGCATAACCAGCCAGAGATAAATCATACGGGTAGTCTAATCGGATTGGGGGTAATATTCAAGCCGGTAGGAGTTCAAATTTTACGGATGGTGGAACACAGGCATCCCTGCCTGTGCCGGGGTAGCGGTCGCTGTATTATGGACACGAGCAAGGCATCAATAATCATTCGAGTCCCCCACTGCCTTTCGCCTTTATTTCCAATCAACAATCGTCAATCCCCCCTGTATATCTGTATACTTACTGGTTAACTGCAAACTTCCCGCCTTGAATAATATCATAAGACCGTTACGGGCAAAGCGGTGTTTTTGTTATCGAGAGGCGTCGCTTCTGAGGTCATGCATATCACGATTCCGTCACCGATTTTTCTGTTGAATTTTGATAATACAGAAAGATGTCTGATCCACTCTTTTTTTGGAGATCCGCCTTTTTTGATCTCAATAGGATAAAGTGTTTGATTTTGTTCAATAATCAGATCGATTTCCTTTTTATCCTTATCACGGTAATAGTATATCAACGGCTGGAATCCCTGATGCCAATAGCTTTTCAGGATTTCAGTGAAGACATAGGTTTCAAAAACGGCTCCCGCCATCGCTCCGGCCTCCAGTGTTTCCGGGGTTGCCCATTCCGTTAAGTAAGAACACAACCCGGTATCCAGAAAAAAGAGTTTCGGCGTTTTAACCAGTCGTTTGGTGATATTGCTGTGATACGGTTGCAGCAAAACAACTTGAAAACTTGCCTGTAAAATGGACAGCCATTTTTTGGCTGTGGGGACACTCACATCGGTATCATTCGCAATATCCGACAAATTTAACAGGTGCCCTGTTCTTGCTGCGCAAGCTCTGATGAATTTCAAAAAGGTGCGTTCATTGCCGACCTGAGTTAAATCCCTGACATCTCGCAGTAAGTAGGTTTGCAGGTATGAACTGTAATATAAATCTCTGTTTTTGGCCTCTCCCGCGATGAGTGCCGGAAAGTTTCCCTGCCAGATTTTCTTAAAGACCGATTTTAATACGGGTTTTTTAGCGAATGCGAGTCGTTTTTTTAATGGTTGCCGTTCAGGCAGGAAGGGGGGGGCATTCAGTTGAGTCTGTGTCCTTTCGCGTTCGGAAAACCCCAGCATATTTAAGATGCCGATGCGTCCGGCTAAAGTCTCTGTGATACCTTTCATCATAGTGAATTGTTGCGAGCCGGTCAGCCAGTATTCTCCTGGTTTATTTGATGCATCGACCGCCATTTTTATATAGGACATAAGATTGGGGGCATACTGTATCTCATCAATCAGCAGCGGCGATTCGTATCGTTTCATAAACAGTTCAGGGTCATCGTTGGCCAAAGACCGCGTTGCCGGGTCATCGAGCGTTACATACCGCCTTGATTCATCACAACTATGCCTGAGGAAAGTTGTTTTGCCGACTTGCCGCGGGCCGGTCAGCAGCAAAACAGGAAATTGTCCTGAAGCGTCGAGCCAAACATTTTTTAAGGTTCTTTGATAATACACAGTTGCACCGTCTAATCTATCGGCCAATATAAACTCACACTTTAACATAGACGATCTTTTCTGTTTCGTCAACAGGTGTTTTCTCTGGATTGACAGGCCCGGCGGTTTTCCGTCGGGCCTTTTTTTTGTGGCACGGCCATCTTGGCCGTGATTTATGGGTTCCGAAACCCGTGCCGTATTAGTGTTCTTATGAAATTCGTATCATTCTGCGAATTCCGTGGACGAAAACTTGACCGTTTCGCCATAAACCACCTTTTTGGAAAGGACTCAATCGTCAATTATTCGAGGGGATTGTGGATAACCACGCCGTCATGACCGCAGAAACAGACGAGCAGGCCTTTGAGATTCTGCGGAGTCGCCAGATCGATTGTGTCCTGCTGTGGCCACAGAAAGCCAAACCGGATGCTAAAGAACAGTCCAAAGAGGACTTAACATTTAGTCATCGGCTCTGCGAGGGACAGATCACGCCGTGGTTGAAAAAAGTTAAACTGCCGGAAAACATGGCTGATGGCTTCCTGGTGTTCGAAACAGACTTTTAATCATCCGTCGCCGCCAAGAAATAAACAGCCCACAACAAATCAGAGCCGCGACAGACGATAGGCAGGGTATTTCCATCGTCCATCGACAATCGTCAATCCCTGCATACCTGCATACCTGCATACTTACAGACTTCCCCATTCCCCCATCCCCCCATCTCCAATCGTCAATCATCAATCCCATATCATTCCACCAGATACGATTGGGCCGCGATTTCCGGTTCGCCTTTGTAATTGATCACTTTTTCGCCTGTTCCGCCAATAATAAAACGATCGGCCACCGCGCGTGTGATGAAAATGCCCCCGGTTCCGCGTAAATCCAATTTGTTGTGAGGCATATAGACAGCCCCATCGACGCTGATTTCGCCTCCGCCGTTAAATTCAGATATGGGGACACCTGAGCAGGATACTGCGCAATCATAGCTGGGATTCCGCTTTTGGAAGATACCAATGCCCGCATAGATGCCCGAAGTGGGTGATGAGATGTCGATATAGGTATTTCCTCTTATATCAACGCCCTTGTCTGCGTCTCCAATAATGTGCAGCGTGACCCCCTCACCTGTCAGCGTGCCGCCGCTCATGCTCATGCTGGCGTTCTGTCCGACACTGTCCAGATAATAGTTGCCGGGCAGAAGTGTCACATCAGAACTGGAAATCTGGATTCCGCCGGAGTAATAGCCGGGCGAATAGGTGCCTGATGAGGTTATTGTGCCAAGGTCATTGGGGTCATAATCTGGAGAGACGCCCGGAACAGCATCCGGCAGGGCCGCATAAGGGTCAGGTTCGACATACTCCTCTCCCAAGTCGCTCTGAATATCCGCATCTTCATAAGCATCGGGATAAGCATCCATACTATCGTAAAATTTGTCGTTTAATCCGCCAACAGCAATCAATCTCTCAATATCAAGAATAATGTTTTTGTTATTAATGGCCACCGCCCCATCTTGAGTGGTGGATTCCATAAAAGAATTCACATGAAGGGATCCACCGTTAAATATCGTCAAAGGGACTTCGGTGCCTTTTCCATCAAATTCAATTCCGGGGCAAGCGGGATCGCCGGGGTTTATGGGGCATTCACCCAAAGCGATGATTCCCGCACCGTAAGGATCGATCACTTTGGCGATGGCATACCGTTTGAGACCGATGGTGTCGATATTAAAGATCGGCCCGAACAAAAGCGGCAGTTCAGCGTTTGTTGTTCCGTCCCTTCGGGCGACCACCAGCATTGCGTCCGGCGTGTCGTGGTCAACGATAAACAACCGGCTGTGGTCGATATACCGGCCGATAACAATATCGCCGCTGATAGTGTAGGGGTTTGTCGTATCACTCGGCTGGGGCTGGGCGGAAGAAATTTCGTCGTTAACTGTGCCGTATCGGGTCGTATTCAGGTCAACTGCGATAGCGGCAGCGGTGTGCGCCAGTGCATAGCTCTGCGCGACCTGCTCCGGTGAGTCGCCCGTATAATTGGGGTCCATGACCATCGGCACATGGCGCGATCCGGCCAAAGCCGCCGCATCCGCGGCGTTGTGCAGTTGGTGGGCGGTGATATAGGCCCGCGCTGTGTCGATGAGCAGGCCCGCAAAGCCGATCAGCACCATCGCAAGCAGCATCACCCAGATCAGAGCGATACCTCTGCGTTTTTGACGGCGATTGGTTTGTTTCGTTGTCTTCATAATGTTCTCCCTGTATTTTTGGCTTCGGATTTCAGTCCTCAGTCCTCAGTCCTCAGATTTCAATTTAACCATGAAGATACTGAAGATCATGAAGAAAAAATAATTATAAAAACTTCCTGTTCTTCATGTCCTTCATGGTTAGAACTTAATGTCTCGACCTTAGATTATAGCCGAAAATCGGCTCACAAGGGTATAAATATCAAAAAAAACGAAAAAACTTCCAAAAATGAAACTAAGAGCGGGTAAAACCTATTATCTGTACCAGTTAATGGATTTACTGAGGGCTGAAAAAGTTGAACGCCAGCAGATTTTGTATATAAATTTTGAAGATGAGCGGCTTGAGTTTGAAAACGGTCGGTATGATGACATCATAGAATCGTATCTGGAATTGTATCCAGATACAAAATTGTCTGAGTTGTATATCTTTTTTGATGAGATCCAAGAGTTGCCCTCATGGGAAAAATACATCAGGCGAATATATGACACAACCACGAAACACATTTTTTTAACCGGATCAAACTCTCGATTTCTTTCCAGGGAAATAGCCACTTCGTTAAGAGGACGAACGATTGCTTTTGAACTGATGCCCTTGTCATTTAGCGAATACTTGAAATTCAACAAAATAGATGCAGCAGACACTTATTCTACGCGTGGAAAATCCAGGATCCAAAAAGCGTTCGATCAGTATTTGATTTGGGGCGGGTATCCTGAACTCGTAAAAATTGACGCCGAACTTAAAACCCAAATACTTCAGGAGTATTTTAATGTGATGATTTATCGCGATCTTGTGGAAAGATATACCATCGGCGATGTATCGTTGCTGAAATATGTAATGAAACGCTTAATTTCCTCTTTAACCAAGGAGTTTTCAATAAACAAAATATATAATGAATTGAAATCCAGAGGACTTTCCATTAGCAAAGACTCTCTATACAAATTGGTGGATGAGATTTTCTCTGTTTATTTAATGGAAAGTGTTGAAAAATATGAACCCTCCTTAGTCAATAGAGAAATGAGCAACAAAAAAATATATATGTATGACAATGGTCTTGCGGCGGCAACACGATATGCGATATTTGAAGATAAGGGGAAATTACTTGAAAACATGGTATTCAACCATTTGAGAAAAAAATACGATCAGGTGTCTTTTTATAAAAATAGATATGAGTGTGATTTTCTTGCTTTCAAGCAGGATTCGGCGCCAGTGGCCATACAAGTAACTCAGATATTATCTCAGGACACTATTGACAGAGAAATCAAGGGGCTTGATGCAGTTCACAAAATTAGGCCTGATAGTAAGTTGCTGATTCTTTTTACATCGATCCAGCCCAATCTGACCGTATCTGAAAAATATGAATCGATGTCTGTCATAGAATGGTTACTAACCTCTTAGCGAAGCCGCGGTTCCATCCTTTGGGTTGCTCACTCGACCGCCCCAAGTTCCTCGGTGTCCTCTGTGGCAATTTTTTCAGCTATTTAAATCCGCGGTTTCATTTTCCGTGTCATTTCGTGCTTTTCGTGGTCATCCGCTGCTCTTTTATCATGTCCTTGTATCCTTGAGTCCTCAAGTTCTTGTATACTTCCATACCCGTATACTTCCCTTCTTCACGCTCTTCCCGTCCTTCATGGTTAATTTTTTTTCAATCTACAATCTACACTCTACAATCCAAAACTCCCCCTTTTTTATCTAATAGTCTATAAATACATAGACATATTTTGTATTTATGTCTATAGTTATATAGACTGAAATGCCGATGCAGTCTATATATAAGTAGACTGGCACATTCGAAGCTATCTAATAACCAAGAGGTGTTACAATGAAACCCAGACATATAAAACTTGCCAGAGAGCAACTCGATGCCACTTTAGGGCATTTTGAGCCATTGAAGACACTTGTTCCTCCTGGAAAGGGATGGATTCGTGCCATTCGTGATGCTGTTGGTATGACAGGATCGCAGCTTGCTAACCGTTTGAATGTCAACAAACAGCGAGTTTCGCGTATTGAGCATGACGAAAAACTTGGAAAGGTCAAAATTGAAACACTAAGAAATGTCGCTGTGGCGATGGACTGTGTGTTTGTTTATGCTTTTGTCCCCAGAGACAGTCTGGATCAAGCGGTCGGGCGGCAGGCGGAAAAGATCGCTAAAAAACGCATGGCTCGCAGTAATCAGATGATGCGATTGGAAAAGCAAGAACTAAGCGATTCTGAGAAAGCCAGGGCGATGCAAACCATCATCGATGAAATCGTTGAAACAATGCCAAAATCTTTATGGGATCAAGAGTAATGGAATTTAATGATCCAGAAGGGGCAACCCCTCTTGACCCAAATGAAATAGACGGCCTTATGCTGACTCACATGACAACACGACCAGAGCTCAATCGGTGGGAACAAGACAATATTAATGAAGCCCTGGCTTGGATTCAGCGGCGCAAGCCCAAAGACATTTTGCATGAGTCATTTATGAAGCAGCTGCATAAGCAAATGTTTGGAAATGTTTGGAAGTGGGCTGGAGAGTTAAGAAGAACCGAAAAAAATCTTGGTGTGCCGTTTTATCAGATTTCCATCGAAGTGAAAAAGTTATGTGATGATGTTAAGTATTGGATTGGGAATAAAACTTTTCCAGATGATGAAATAGCCGCTCGTTTTCATCATCGACTGGTATTCATACATTTGTTTCCAAACGGTAACGGAAGGCACGCCAGATTAATCGTTGATATTCTTTTGGAGAATGTTCTCACCCAACCTCCATTTACCTGGGGAACTGGAAATCTAGCCGCTGCCGGATTGGATCGAAAGAAATATATTGAATCTCTTGTTGCCGCTGACAGAGAAGATTATGGGTTACTCATGGATTTTGTTAGGTCTTAACGGTGCATCCGAAATGAATTTTTAGAGGCCCCCGTAATTGTTGTTTCAAAATGACAATGAAGAAAACTCAAAACCGCAGATTACGCCGATTGCACGGATTTTTGAAATAAAGGCAGAAGTGTAATCTGCCTGTAACCGTTAAGACAGTTTTTAAGCCCGAAGGGCTTTAATATAATAGCCGGTGGTGAAACCGCCGGTACTCAGGTCTCTCATACTGTTCAGCCCTGAACAGGGCGACATACTGTAGGATAGAAGTGTAAAAGATATATCGCCCCGGTGGTTAAAAATTCGTCAATCTGCATCTGAAGAAGAAAACTCGGGTGGTAAATATGTAGTATTGCTAGTTCCAAATAATTACAGCAATTGGGACAGAAATGTTTTCGCCGGGACTATGATAGGTCGGTTTTGAGGAGAAAAGCAATCGGCATCGACATAATCGGCCTCTACAACAACCTGAAACGCTAACGGTGATTTTATCTGTTCCTGGAAAAATTTCAGGGATGGACTCATGGTTTTCTCGGAGCTTTTAGCTTCAACAAGAAACCATGGCTTTTTATCTTTGATGACAACAAAATCGACTTCCCGCTGGTTTCTATCCCTCAGATAGTTTAGCTGAAAATTACCGAATCCCATGTCATTCCATCCTTCGACAGCTTTTAAAAGGTGGCATGCGACAAAGGTTTCAGCTTTATCACCGGGATCATCAATGGCAGACCAATCCCGCAGAAACCATTTGGGTTCTTTTCTAAGTGAGCGCGCTACATTTTTGAACCATGGCCGAACTAAAAAGCCAAGGTGCAGATTGCACAAAGTCGCCGTCCAGCGGCGAATGGTATCGACAGAAACCTGTATCTCATTTGCCAGGTTGCTGTAAATAAGTTGATGGCTTGAGCGTTCCAGCAGCAGTCGTACTAAAAGTTCAAGCTGATCTAACTGATGAATTTGGGTTAAATCTCGAACATCCTCTCGAAGAAGCTGTTGCAGACGAAGATTTTGCCATCGATGGCTGAATCGTTTATCTCGCTTTAGAAAGGGTTCCGGATAACCGCCATGATTCCAAAGGGCGGAAAAATCATCTTCATTTATTTGCTTCCGGCGGCGTATGATTTTATCTGGGTCAGGTAGATTTTGGTAGGCAACCTCTGCGATAGAAAATGGATGCATGTGGTAAAGGAAGTATCGTCCCATTAAACTATCGCCGCCCCGGCGATAAACATCCATCCTGGAACTGCCGGTTACCAGCACATTAACATGATCTGCATAAGTATCAAAAAAGCCCTTTAGAAATTGCTTCCATTTTCCAAATTTATGGAGTTCGTCAAATAGGGCTGTTGGTTTAGAGTTGGATAGGGTGTTGAGGCCGATTCTTTCTGAAATAGCGGCAGGGCCCTTAACGATTAAACTCCGGTCATCTGTATTGTCCCAGTTGAGATAGTGCCCGGCAAGATTTCGACAGGATGTGGTTTTGCCGACCTGCCTTGGCCCACTGACAAAAGCCATCTGTCGCAGGGAGGACAAGTGCTCTTTTAGCATCGTATCGTAATATCTTTTTCGGGTTTCCATTCGGATCTATTATTATATTTTATCTGATTTCATGTTCACAATAAACCCCGACCCATCTACACTATCCAATCTCCAATCTCCAATCCACAATCTCCAATCCACAATCCCCAATCTCCAATCTACAATCGAAAATCTACAATCTAATCCGTGGTTCCATCCTCCGCAAAAATACGGACACCGAACGCATTGCCCGATAAAAATAGAGCTTTCAGGCCTTGTATAGAGGGGTTATCGGGCGGCAAATTTTCTCGTTTTTTATTCAAAAATCACTGTTTTTTAGTTGCTGTCCCATCGTTCATTAGCTATAATGACCCTTAATATCAGTATTGATAGTCGTGTTGCGTAGGGCAAAAGGGTGATGCGAACAAAGCTCTTTGGAAAACTAAAAAACATCTTATCCATGAAGATACTGAAGCTCATGAAGTTTTTTTAATTAATTCTTCTTCATGCTCTTCCTGTCCTTCATGGTTTAAGTTTATCAAGTGTAAAAGTTGCAGCTAATGATTAGCTGCATTAAATCGTGCTACGGAAGGGTGAAAACAAATGTTTTTTTGTAGAAAGGGTTAGTATTATGAACATGTTGAAAAGATTTATCAAAGATGAGCAAGGGTTGGAAACAGTCGAATGGGCCGTTATCGCTGCATTGATCGTTGCGGGTTTGATCCTTGTAATCACCCAGCTTGGTGATGCTGTGAAGACTAATTTTGAGACATTGGAAGCTGCTGTGACAGAAAGTGGTACGACGGGATAGTATTTCCTAATCTACTAAGGAAACACTGTTGATGGATTTAACAACAGAACGAGTCGTAATTATCCAGTGGGGTGTCGTTCTCGTCGCCTCACTGGTTGCGGCCCTGACCGACCTCAAGGACCGCCGGATACCGAATGTTTTAACCTTGCCGCTGTTGGCGGCGGGGATACTTCAGGCGGGCCTGTTCGATGGGTTTGATGGTTTGAAAAGTTCATTACTGGCGATGGTCATTTTGGCCCTGCCGTATATACTGCTGTTTATCTTTGCAGGCGGCGGCGCGGGTGATGCCAAGCTGATGGCCGCGGTTGGCGCATGGCTGGGCATTGAAGCCGGTGTTGTGGCCCTTGTGGCGATTTCGATCTGTGCGGTTGTTCTCGCTCTTTTAAGAGCAGTTTTTGCCGGACGCTTCTTCGAGGTACTCAATAATATCAAAGTAAAGATGCTATTTTTTATGTTCTTTCTCAGTAGCAGAGGTGCCGCCAAATATGCTGGTGGTATGGAAACAGCCGATGATCAGGATGCTTTGACGATTCCCTACGGCCCGGCGATCTTCGCCGGCCTCGTCGCCGCGGCTGTTTATACCTGGCTGACTTGACAAGGTGTTTAACCGCGGATTTCGCGGATTTTCACGGATTATTTTTAAAAATAAATAGGGTAGTGATGGCAGAATCTGATTTGCTGCATTCTGATTTAACACACAAGATTATCGGCGCTGCCATGGAAGTACATCGAACGCTTGGCTGTGGTTTCCTTGAGGCCGTCTATGAAGATGCGTTAGCCGTTGAATTTAACATACTGGGCATTGGCTTTGAAAAACAGAGGCCGTTGAGTGTGTTTTATAAGGGCCATAAAGTCAGAGATTATATCTGTGATTTTCTGGTTGAGCAAAAAGTATTGGTGGAACTGAAAGCCATTAAATGTTTAACTGCAATAGAAGAGGCCCAGCTTTTGAATTACTTAAAAGGAACCGGCTTAGAGTTAGGTTTATTGGTTAATTTTGGAGAATCGGCTCTGAAATACAAAAGATTTATTAAAACAAATCCGCGGAAATCCGTGGAATCCGCGGTTAAACTTTCTGAAGTCTGATATCTGAAGACTGATATCTGAAAAAGAGGTGAGAATGATGGAGTATCGAAGAAAAAATAAATCGCATCGCGGCACGGCGATCGTCGAGACGGCGCTCGTCCTGCCGTTACTATTGCTTCTGACCTTCGGCGGCATTAAGTACGGCTGGCTGTTCATCAAATGGCAGCAAATCACCAATGTTACACGACATGTTGCACGGTATGCAACCACCCACCCCACCCCGACCGCCCCGACCCCGTCGGAACTGATTAGTACGCT
>NBLM01000008.1 GCA_002084585.1 Planctomycetales bacterium 4572_13
GTTGAATGAATAATGAAGAATAGTGGAGGCGGACCTCCGGTCCGCTTCTGCTTTTTCTGGAGATTGATGATGAATGCGGATGATGTGTTGAGTGTGGTCAAGAACCGGATCGAGGGCGGGGTCGGTGTGCTGAATATCGATGCGGAGTTGGCCGGTGTGCTGAAGGATATTTCGGGGCGGGCGGACTTTTTGACCGATGCGTCGGTAATTGAGACCGTTGCGGAGCAAGCGGAATACGATACGCCGGAGGATGCCAAGGGCATCGATGAGGTGTTCATTGAGGGTGAGGCGGTGCTGGAAAGAATGTCGCAGGACCGGTATTTTACGCTGACGGTCGGGACGGATTGGCCTGCGGATGTGCCGACGCGGTATGTGTTGCGGCATAACAAGCTGGTGCTGTGGCCGGAACCGGATGCGGTGTACGATGTGACGGTGGACTTTGCAAAATATCATCCGGCGGTGTTTACGGATATTCTGTTCGGGGACGAATTTAATGAGGCGATTTATCACGGCGTGCTGAAATCATTATACGAAGGCCAGTTCAAGCGGCAGTTGAAGCTGGCTGAACAGAGCTTTGACGGTGATGAAACGCTGAAGTTCAAATTCTATGAGCAGTTCCCGCAGGCCAAGCTCCACGCGCGGGCGTATGAAGAGAGAATCGCCAAGCTGATCGGGAATTTGCAGACGAATGAAGATGCGGCAGTGGTGGCGTACTGCGATATGTAAAGGGAACAGCGATGAACGGGTATTGGAAAACGGTGCTGACATTTTTGGCCGCGGCGGTGATGCTGGTTGGCTGGGGAATGACCTGGGCGAATCAGAGTTCGCGGATTTGTGCGAACCAATCGGAGATCGGGGCGCTGAAGGAAAAGATGGAGTCGGTGGCCGATCAGACGAGCGAAAGCGAGAAGGCCATTGTGCGGATGGAGACGAAAATCGAGTACATTATCAAGGGCGTCGACGAGATCAAGGCCGAGGTCAAATCACGGAAGTAGATTTTTTTTGTCCAGTGAATTGTAACTAATCGTGTAACTTTTAGTTGTAAAATGTGAGACAACCTGATACACTTTGAAACAAGTTGAGACGCGTAACCGGTGGGTTGTAATAAGGTTACAATTGTAAAGTGTTTGTTTTCAATGGTTTAGAAAAGCGGCCAGTCGCCACTCATAATCGATTGGTCGCTGGTTCGAGTCCAGCCGGGCCCAAATCTCTAACACCTTGTAAGATAACACCTTACAAGGTGTTTTTACGATTTACGAAACACTAAGTACTGAAAATTGCACTATTTGCAAAAAACTGTGGATTTCCGTGAGAATTAGGAAACTGGTACTCTGTCCGACTGAGCTACGAGCGCCTGTGCACCACGGCAGAAACATGGTTTATCGAGTCAGTGACAGATTTTCAAATGTTTATTGCTTTTCGATGTTGGGTCGGGGTATAATCCGGACATGACGATACGAGATGCGACCATTCAGGATGCTAAGCAAATCCACAAACTGATCAACAGCTATGCGGAGACCGAACGGATGCTGTTTGCGTCGTTGACAAGCATCTATGAAAATCTGCAAATTTTTAAGGTGGCCGAACTTAATGGCGAGGTGGTTGGCTGCTGTGCGCTGAAAGTGCTATGGAAAGACTTGGCGGAAATTAAGTCGTTGGCTGTGGAGGAATCGCAGTTCGGTAAGGGTATCGGCCGGGTACTGGTAGCCGGGTGCATGGAAAAAGCGAAAAAACTGGGGCTAAAAAAGGTCTTTACACTAACACTGGAGCCGGAATTTTTTGCCAAAATCGGTTTTGTGAATGTCCAAAAAGAATCGCTGCCGATGAAGGTCTGGAGCGATTGTACCGAATGCCCCAAACAGGATCATTGCGATGAAATCGCTTTGGAATGTGAGAATTCTTGTCCTGCTGGCGGTTATCGGCGCTGGGGGCTTTTTCTGGTTTCATTTTACGACGGACAGGACGATAGAAGAACTGCTCGTCGAAAATGAGGACTTGAAAACGGCGATCAGTAATCTGAGCGAGGAAAACCAGATCGGCTATGCCAAGGTACTTTCACAAGAAACACGCGACGGGCAGTTGTTTACGAAAATATTGTTTGTAGAGGCGGACCCAGAAGATTTCACAAAGCACCTCTTGCGAAAAGAATACGAAATCCAGGGGGCCGTCGTCCATTTCGACATGCTGATCGTAACCTTTGACGGCGAACTCGTCAAAGACGGAAAAGAGCGGGCGATGTACCTGTGGCGGCGGGTTTACGGCGACAAACAACCCCCCGAACAGGGATTTCCGATTGAAACAGCGAGTCAACCCTCGCCGCGATACGCCCAACTCTGTGCAAAACTCTCGATTGAGGATAGCCAACTGTTCTGGGATGAGATATGGCAGCTTTCCAATAATCCCAAGCGACTTGAAAAACTCGGCATAAAAGCTGTCTATGGGAATGCCGTCTATCGTCAACTCAAACCCGGCCTGATCTATATCTTCAAAGTCTCCAACACCGGCACTCTTCATCCTGAAATCATCCCCGACCTTTAAGCAATGCAAAGTAGAGAAAATTGAAAATGAATTGCAAAGGTGTCATTTTTGATCTGGACGGAACGCTGATTGACACTCTCGAAGACCTGACCGCCTCGATGAATGATGCGCTGGTGAAACTTGGGTGTCCTCGGCGAAATCGCGAAGAGTGCCGCCGGATGATCGGCAATGGGTTAGCAAAATTTGCCGAACGCGCATTGCCGGAAAACCGAAAAGATCAGCGTGATGAACTTATGAAGACGATGGTTTCGCATTACCAACAGCACTGTCTGGTTCAAGCAGTACCGTATGAAAGAATTCAGCATGTTGTTCAGACACTTGGTAACAAAGGAATTCGAATAGCTGTTCTGACCAATAAGAATCAAAAGCCCGCTGAAGCGATTGTAAACTATTTCTGGAACAAGGGAGTCTTTGATCCGGTGGTTGGCGTTTGCGACGGACGCAAGGTTAAGCCCGACCCGGAAAGCACACTGGATATCCTTAAACAATGGAAATTGACCGCATCTGAAGTCATTTTCATCGGGGACAGCGAGGTTGACATCCAAACGGCGAATGCCGCCGGGGTGGCCTGTGTTGGATGCGAGTGGGGATTTCGAGATAAAAAGCAACTACTGGCCGCCGGAGCTAAAAACCTGATCCAAAAGCCGATACAGATATTGGATTTTTTTGACTAAAGTTCTACCCCAATCAGATTCCGGTAAAGACTTCTGTCACAGGGACGGTAGTCAGCTAAGCCCCATACCCCTATTTTTTTACAAGTAATTCCGATCCATTTCATCACTGATTCCGAAATTAGATGTTGTGCGCGACTGCAAGAACCATTTGATCGATTCCGAATCGCCCCATAATTTGGGTATAAAATATGATTGCAAAGCATCTCTAATTCGGTATAATGCGTGGTCTGAAAATGTGAAAAAGACAAATAATGGGCAATAGGGCCTAAAAATGAATGTTGGAAAGGATTTTTTGAAGGTATGATAACAAAAGAAAAGAAGCAAAAAGTGATCGCTGAGTACAAAAAAAGCGACAGCGATACTGGCTCGCCGGAGGTTCAGATCGCCATTCTCACCAGTCGGGTCAATGAATTGACCGAGCATCTCAAAATGCACAAAAAGGACCACTCATCCCGCCGGGGCCTGTTGAAAATAGTCGGAACCCGCGCATCTTTGCTTAAGTATATCAAAGGTAAGGATTTAAGCCGGTATAAGAAGATTATTTCGCGGCTTGGCCTGCGTAAGTAGCATTATCGAAAAATGAACCTGTTGCCGGACACGGAAATACTCCGCATTAGGCACACAGGGCAATGAAACCTTACAAAAGAAACGAAAAAATATGTTTAATGTACACAAAGTAGAAACAGAAATTGGCGGCAAGCTCCTGACTCTGGAGACCGGCCGCATCGCTCGACAGGCCCACGGTGCCGTCATTGCTCAGATGGGCGAGACGATGGTGCTGGCTGCGGCCGTCACCGCACCACCGCGTTTTGAAGATATCGATTATTTTCCGCTGAGCGTGGACTATCGTGAAAAGTACAGTGCGGCCGGTAAGTTCCCCGGCGGCTTCATGAAACGCGAAGGACGACCAACGACAAAGGAAATCCTGACTGCCCGTACGATCGACCGGCCCATTCGGCCGCTGTTCCCGGAAGGGTACTTCGAGGAAGTGCAGATTATGTGCTCCGTTCTCAGTGCCGATACCGAGAATGATCCCGATGTGCTGGCGATGATTGCCTCCAGCGCGGCGCTGTCGATCAGCAAGATTCCGTTTTTGGGACCACTGGGCGCCTGCCGTCTGAGCCGTGTTGACGGCGAGTTTGTGCTGTTCCCGTCGTATGAACAACGCGAAGCGGGTGACTTCAACCTGATTCTGGGCGGCAAAAAAGACGCGATCAACATGATCGAGGTTGATGCCAAGCAGGTTGCAGAGGATGTTACAGCCGATGCGGTCAAGCATGCCCATGGCGCGATCGGTGATATCTGCGATTTAATCGATGAACTGACTGCAAAATGCGGACAGGAAAAAGTGATTACGCTGAAAGAACTGGACGAAGAATTGCTCGCGAAGATAGAGAGCGATACATTCGATAAAATGTGTGAGGCCTACCAGATCACGGTTAAGGCGGATCGCTCCGCGGCGATTGGTGAGATGATTGATGCCGCTGCCGAACAGTATATTACCGAGCCCGAAGAGCCGGCTTGCACGAAAACGCAGCTCAAACGGATGTTTGATAAGATTCAGAAGAAGGCCGTTAAGAAGCTCCTGCTGGAAGGCAAACGACCGGATGGCCGGGGCTTTAAGGATATTCGTGAGATTGACTGCCAGGTTGGATTCCTGCCTCGCTCGCATGGGTCGGCACTGTTTACCCGTGGCGAAACACAGGCATTGATTTCCTGTACGCTGGGAACCGGTCGCGATGAACAAAAGGTCGAAGGGCTGGTCGATGAATTCGGTCAGGACTTTATGTTGCATTATACCTTCCCGCCGTATTCGGTTGGTGAGGCGCGAATGATTCGCGGTCCCGGGCGGCGTGAGATCGGGCATGGGGCGCTGGCCGAAAAGGCCCTGGCGATGATGAAGCCGGACAAGGCGGATTTCCCCTATACCATTAAGATTGTTTCGGACATCACCGAATCCAACGGTTCCAGTTCGATGGCATCCGTTTGCGGGGGTATGCTGGCGATGATGGATGCCGGCGTTCCGATGAAGGAAGTGGTTGCCGGGATTTCAGTCGGCCTTATTTCCGATGGCGACCGCTATGAGTTGCTGACCGATATTATTGGCGACGAAGATCATTTTGGCGAGATGGACTTTAAGATCACCGGCACGACCAAGGGTATTACGGCGATCCAGTTGGACATCAAGGCCGAGGGCCTGCCGCATCATATCATGGTGGCGGCTCTGGAGCAGGCCAAGCAGGCCCGCCTGAAGATTCTGGACATCATGCTGGCAACCATTGCGACGCCACGAGAAGAACTCAGCGAGCATGCTCCAAAGATCGTAACGATCAAGATCGATCCGGAATATATCGGTAAAGTCATCGGGCCTTCGGGTAAGATGATTCGCAGCATTCAGGAGCAAACCGGTGCGTCAATCGAGATCGAAGAAGACGGCACCATCAATATCAGTTGTGTCGGTGGGACGGGGCATCTTGAAGCACGCGATATGATCGAAGGGATGACGACGCCGCCGAAGGTTGGGAAAATTTATCCGAATTCACGAGTGGTTTCGGTGAAGGAATTTGGCGCGTTTGTCGAAATCACACCGGGCGTCGAAGGCCTGTGCCATGTCAGTGAATTGAGCAATGAATTCGTCAAGGATATCGAGAGTGTCTGCAAGGTCGGCGATACGATCCCGGTCAAGTTGCTCTTGATTGATGAGCAGGGACGATTCAAGCTCAGCCGCAAGGCCGCCCTGACAGAAATGGAAAAGCAAAAGTAGTTTTTATATCCGCCCGGTGAGAAGATACTCTCACCGGGCAGATTTTTTATAAAATGGCGGTTACTTAGGGTCAGTGTGACGGATGAGGAAAAACGCAGCCATTTTGATTGTGGAGCCGGAAAAACCCCTTGCGGCGAGATTGGCGGCGGCGTTCGAGAGCCGGGGGGCCGGCGTTCTGATTGCGCATTCCTTTCAGCAGGCCCGTAACCATATTGAGCAAGGTTCTCCGGATATTGTACTGTGCGCGACCCATCTGGAAAAAGGCAATGACGGCATTGCGGTGATGGCTGAAGTGCAACGCAAAGGCCCGGCAATCCCGGTTATTCTCATCAGTTCAACCGCCGACATCAATGCCTGTAAAGAGGCCATCAAGCTGGGGGCCTATGACTATCTGGTCAAGCCGCTGGCCGTGGACGAATTGGTCCGCATGGTGGATCAGGCAATTCGGCCGCTAACGGTTTTGCACGAACCGGAAGATTTCGCTTTTTCCGGAGTTCTCAGCCGTAGTCCGGCGATGCTGGGAGTTTATCGTGTCTTGCGACGAGTGGCTCCGACAAATATGTCGATCCTGATCGAGGGCGAATCGGGGACGGGTAAGGAATTGACCGCCAGAGCCATCCATTTAAGCTCCAGCCGCGAGAAAAAGGCGTTCTACCCGATTAATTGTGCGGGCTTAGCCGAGACACTACTGGAGAGTGAGTTGTTCGGGCATGTCAAAGGGGCGTTTACGGGGGCCACGGCGGATCGTAAGGGGATGTTTCAGTTGGCGGACAAAGGAACGCTGTTCTTAGATGAGATCGGCGATATGCCGCTGATAATGCAGGCCAAATTGCTGCGTGTGCTGGAAGATGGGTTGGTGATGCCGGTTGGGGGAACAAGTCCGGTCAAAGTGGATGTGCGATTTATCAGCGCGACCAATCACGACCTGGCTAAGCTGGTAGAGGAAAAGAAATTTCGTCAGGATTTGTATTTTCGCATCAAGGGTGTCAGCGTAACGATACCGCCGCTGCGAAACCGACCGCAGGATGTGCCGGAGTTGTTCGGGTTTTTCCTGAAAGAAGCGTGTGAGGAACTCAATCGCGATATTCATCGGATTACCGAACCGGCGATGCGGGCGATGGTGGCATTCCCCTGGCCGGGCAATATCCGTCAGCTGCGAAATGTTGTTCGCTCCATGGTGGTGATGTGCGATAACGATATGCTGGATCTGCGAGACCTGCCGCCGGAGATATCGTGCGTGCGGCAATTACAGGCGCCGACGGCACTAACGGGCGACTACGCACAGGATGATATGCTGGGACGGCCGCTGGAAGATGTCGAACGCCGGCACATTCAGCAAACGCTGGAACTAACCAGCCAAAACCGCGCCGAAGCCGCAAAAATCCTCCAAATCGGCGAACGCACGCTCTACCGCAAGATCAAAGAATACGGGCTGTAAAGCCCCAACTGGGAACGCGGGCGTCTCGCCCGCACAAAAGCGCGAGGGCGCAAGCTCTCCGATTCTAACGCTTGCGTTTGTTGAATACGCAATCGGACGGCTCTCGCCGCTCCGCTTTTGTTGGCCAAAACGAATGGATTCCAAAAGCCCAAAGGGCTTAAAACAACAATAGCCGCGGGTGCAGGCCGATAGGCCGTAACCCGTGGATAGAGTTCCCAACACACACCGCGACCCTGAAAGGGTCGAACCGCCTACTGATGGATCGAGGTTGCAATGAATTCAGGTAAAATGGTATTCTCGCAGATAATGGATCATTTGCCTTGGTGGCGGTTTCACTCGATAGTAAAGCTAAGCGGAGGAACCTTTTTTTCGACCTTAAAAATACTATACTTTTAGACCCGTAAGCCCCTGTTGCTCCGCCGCACCGGAATCAGCCCTCAACCCAAAGCGGGGTTGGCGAGGATATGTACCAAAGCACTTCCAAACTACTTTCCCAGAGACGATCTCTCACTGGCAGACGGCTAAGGCCAGTGACGAAGCTCCGATGATTCCAGCATCTTCACCCAGTGTGGCAAAGCATAGTTCAAGAGATTCTCTGTCGAACAGGTGTCCAAGAGACTGTTTGTAAAACCGGCGTATTTGAGTTAAGAGTACATCACCGGCGGCGATCATACCACCAGCGAAAACAATCGACTGAGGATCTGTCACATTCGTCAGTTGGGCACAGACCATGGCAAGAGCCTTGGCTGTCCCCTCAACGATCTCCTTTGCCACCGCATCCCCCTTGCCTGCGTGCTCGAACACATCTTTGCAGGTGATTTTCCCCTGCTCTTTCAAGCATGCTGCCAGCGATGACGGGGCGCCGTCCTGAATGGCTTCAGTGGCCCTGGCGGCGGTCGAGTTGGCTGAAGCGTAGGCCTCGACACATCCTTTCTGTCCACAACCACATGTCCGCCCATCGGGGTATATAATGAGATGGCCCAACTCGGCAGCGCCGCCGGAGGGACCATGAATTAAACGGCCATCACTGATGATTCCTCCTCCGATCCCCGTACCCAGCGTTAGCAGGATCATATGGTCAGACCCTTTTCCTGCACCGATGGTATGTTCGGCCAAGCAGGCGGCATTGGCGTCATTTTCCAGGATCACCGGTTTACCCAGTCGTTTGGCCACCATGTCTTTGAGGGGCACATTTTTAAATAACGGCAAATTGGGGGCCGCTCGTACCACCCCCTCGGTCAAATTAATCAAGCCTGGCGACCCGATCCCGACGGCGCAGACATCCGCCAGCGAAAGATCGTTCTGCTTTAGGAGTTCTTTGGAGGTGGTATAGAATTTATCGACGATAAAGTCCGGTCCCATTTCGGCATCCGTCGGAACCGAAATCCTGCCGATAAGCTTGAGCGTGGTATCGAAACAGCCAATCTTGATGTTTGTGCCACCCAGATCAATACCTAAAAGACAGTCTGCCATATTTCTGAACCTTGCTGTTATGTAGCCATGTTTATTTTATCGCCTCTTTCCCGGACACAGCTGACGGTTTTATTTACGCCGATTCTTTTTGTACTTTTCGGGCTTGTTCAAACGGGTCCGCTTTCCCCTCGATCACATCCGGCGTGATCGTATATTCACCCGGTTTGGACTCTTCGGGTAACTGGTACATCAAATCGACCATCAACTCTTCCATAATCGCTCGCAACGCCCGGGCGCCGGTGTCGCGTTTGATCGCTTTTTGGGCAACCCGTTTCAACGCATCATCGGTAAACCTCAAATCGGCCTCTTCCATCTCAAAGAGCTTTTGGTACTGGCGGACGAGTGCGTTCTTCGGCTGGGTCAAAATCTCTACTAACGCCTCTTCATCCAGCGCCGACAAGGTTGTAATAATCGGAAGCCGCCCCACCATCTCCGGGATCATCCCGTAGGAAATAACATCTTCCGGAGTTACCTGTGCGAGAACTTCGCTGAACTCGGCTTTTTTATTGTGGTGGACTTCGTGTTCGCTGCCAAAGCCGATCATCCGTTTACCCAGCCGCTTCTTGATGATGTTGTCCAGGCCGACGAATGTCCCGCCGCAAATGAACATAATCTGCGAGGTATTGATCTGAATATATTGCTGTTCGGGATGTTTGCGTCCGCCCTGTGGCGGAAGGTTCGCGGTGGTCCCTTCCAGCATTTTCAGCAGCGCCTGCTGGACGCCTTCGCCGGAAACATCGCGGGTAATCGATACATTCTGACTGGTCTTTCCAATCTTGTCAATCTCATCAACATAGACAATACCGCGCTGGGCCGCTTCGATATCATAATCCGCCGCCTGCAGCAACCGCAGCAGTAAGTTTTCGACATCCTCGCCCACATAACCCGCCTCGGTCACGGTCGTCGCATCGCAAATCGCAAACGGCACATGCAGCATCCGTGCCAGCGTTTTTGCCAGAAGCGTCTTGCCGGAACCAGTCGGACCAACCATCAGAATATTCGATTTTTCAATTTCGACATCCTCGTTTGCGCTGTCGGCATGCACCAGTCGTTTGTAATGATTATGTACCGCGACCGCCAAACCGCGCTTGGCGGTTTCCTGACCGATCACATACTGGTCCAGAAACTCCTTGATTTGGCGGGGTTTGGGCACTTCATTAAACAGCGCGTCGCTGCCCTTGGTCCGGCGCTGTTCCTGCTTGACGATGTTGTAACACAGATCAATACACTCCGGACAGATGCAAATTCCCGCCGGACCTTCTACAAAGGCATCCGCCTGCCGTTTGGTGCGGCCGCAAAAACTGCATGAATCCTTCTTCCTATTTTGGCCCGATTTTGCCATTGTAAAGGGCTCCTTATATCAAAAAGTCAGTGAAATTATTTTTCATACCCAAGAACATATATATACATTTAGGATTGTAACACATTCTGATGTTTTTCGCAAGAATGGGTTCGCTTAGACACATAAATAAAACTCTCAAGGTCGCTTCGCTGATTCGGAGTGGGTGTACGGACGGCCTCCATTGGGTTTGTTTTTACAGGCATCAGTCCTCAGTCTCCAGTCCTTAGTCCATTTGAGAAAATCACTTAGCGTGATTTTGGTTGTTTAAAATTGGGTTTGTTTTGCGTTTTTTTGTTTTACCAAGCAGTGCGGGTTATTCCTCGATGCGGAAGGTGATGTTTTGGAGGCCGAGCGCGTAGAGTACATCATAGACCTTGACGACGATGTCCCATGATATGGCATCGTCATAGTACAACTCGACCGGGAGCGGGCCGGTTGTTTCCAATTCCTGCTGGACTTTTCGGGCCAGAACCAGTAGTGATTCCTGCGGGTTTTCATCGGAGAGTTTGATCGCGGGACGATTTTCTATTCGAAGCAGGCAACCAGAGGGACTTGGCTCTACGAAAACCTTCAAGAGAAAGTCCTGTATAACAGCGGTTTGGGGAGATATTTTTCCCACGATCACAGGCAATAGCTGTTCGGGTTCCTGGAATTTGGCCGTCATGACAAAAAAGGTCAGAAGCAGAAAGATCACATCGATCATCGGCGTCATGCGAAGACCCATCGATAGACGACGCTTTCGCCCGATGAAGCCGGTCATCACCGTTTGATGAAAACTTGATGTGTGCTGTTCGCTGGTCATATTCTTTCACAATCAGGCAATATCCGTAAGAGTTCACGCTTTAGCGTACAATGCCGAAAGGCCAAGCTAAAGCTTGAACTCTTACAAAAGCCCGGAACTATGTTCATCTGACCGGTTGCATGCAGCGGCTGCGTTCGGCGCCGGTGTGCAGGGCTTCTAAGTTAATTTCGACCAGTTTGGGGTTTTTGCTTGAGAACAGGTCTTTAATGGCTTGTTCAATACTGCTCATCGAAAGTAAATTCGTGTGTTCGATGAACGCACCCACAGAGACAATATTGGCTACTCTAAGGTTGCCAACTTTCTGGGCGATCTGCGTAGCGTCCACTTTAATACACTTGAGGTCCGTTCGCTGAGGTCCGCGTTTGATCATTGAGGTGTTCATCAGGACCAGACCATCTTTTCCAATTTGTGGCTCAAAACGATCCAATGACGGCTGGTTCAGGATAATCGCCATATCCGGATGCGCCACAAAGGGATTGAATATCTCACCATCGCTGATGACCACTGTCGCGTTCGCTGTTCCGCCCCGCATCTCGGCACCATAGGAGACCATACCAACGACATTCTTCTCTTCAATGACAGCCGCCCGCGCAATGACATTGCCTATCAGAACAATACCCTGGCCGCCAAAGCCGGCAATGATGATCCTCGTTTCGTGTCTGTCCATTAACCCTTGTCCTTATAAACGCCCAGCGGAAATGCCTCTTTCATCTCGTTGTTGACAAAATCAACCGATTGCGCCGTGGACAGCTTCCAGTCCGTCGGGCACATCGAAAGTACTTCAACCAGCGAAAAGCCCTTGCCGTCGATCTGATTTTGGAAGGCCTTTTTGATCGCCCGTTTGGCCGCATTGACATCTTTGGGCGTACTGACGGCGGTTCGCTCAAGATAACAGACACCGTCAAGGGATCTTAGCAATTCGCACACCTTTAGCGGCGGGCCTTCGCCATGTTTACCCCGGCCGTCTTGAGAGGTCGTGCTGCGCATTCCGGTCAGCGTGGTCGGCGCCATCTGGCCACCGGTCATCCCGTAAATGGCATTATTGATGAAAATCACGGTAATATTTTCACCCCGATTGGCGGCGTGAATCGTTTCGGCCGTTCCAATCGCCGCCAAATCACCATCACCCTGATAAGTGAAAACAATTTTGTCCGGCTGAACGCGTTTGATCCCGGTGGCCATCGCAGGCGGTCTTCCGTGGGCGCACTCGGTCATATCGCAATTGAAATAATCATACATAAGGACGGCACAACCCACCGGAGCGATTGCGATTGTTCTTTCACGAATGCCCAATTCCTCGATCACCTCGGCGACGAGACGATGGGCAATGCCGTGGCCGCACCCCGGGCAGTAATGCGTGCGGACATCGGTCAGGACTTCGGTTCGTTTCAGTGTCGGCATATTATAAGTTCCCCTTTGCGGTTGCAGCGGCCATGGATTCTATCTTTTCGAGGATGAGTTCTTCGGTCGGATACCAACCGCCGCCTTTACCGAGAAACTCGACCGGACAGGCGCCATTAACAGCTAACTTCACATCTTCGATAAACTGGCCGTGGCTCATTTCAACAGTCAGTATTTGCCCGGTAGTTTGGGCCGCCGTTGCAAATGCATCGCTGGGGAACGGCCAGAGCGTGATCGGGCGGATCAGACCGACCGCGATCCCTTTCTTTCGGGCCAGAGAAACGGCGCCCTTGGCAATACGGGCGGTAATCCCATAGGCCGCGATAACAATATCAGCGTCCGCTGTTTGGTATTCTTCATAAAGTGAAAGCTCGTTTTCGATGCGTTTGTATTTTTCCTGCAAGTGTTCATTGTGCGTTACCAAACCGTCGGTCGGTTTGAGTACCAATGTCTTAACAACGCGCGGCTTGCGACCGGCGCATCCATCGAGGATATAATCCTTAGCGGGCAGATCAACAATTGGTTTATAGGGAAAAATCTCCACGGGTTCGGCCATCTGGCCGGAAATGCCATCTCCCAGCAGCATCACCGGATTGCGGTAGTAATCGGCCCAGTCAAATGCGTTCATCGTCAGGTTATAAATTTCCTGCACCGAGGCCGGAGCCAAAACGATCACACGATAATCGCCGTGTCCGCCGCCTTTGACGGCCTGAAAATAGTCGGCCTGCGACGCCCGGATATTCCCCAGACCGGGACCGCCGCGTTGGACATTGGCAATCAGACATGGAAGTTCGGCGCCAGCGATATAACTGATACCCTCCTGCTTGAGCGATATACCGGGAGAGGACGAACTGGTCATACAACGCACCCCGGAAGCCGACGCACCAAAGACCATATTGATCGCAGCCAGTTCGCTTTCGGCCTGAACAAAAACACCGTCCACCTGCGGCATCCGTTTGGACATATATTCGGGAACCTCATTTTGCGGCGTGATCGGGTAGCCGGCAAAAAAACGACACCCCGCCTGCACCGCCGCCTCGCACATGACTTCATTTCCCTTGAGCAGTATTTTTTTACCCATATTCCACTTCCCTGCATCGAATTTATAACCATGAAGAACAGGAAGGACATGAAGAAAAAATAATTAAAAAAACTTCACGCTCTTCAGTTTCTTCATGGTTAAAAAAACCGTGTTATTTGGCCAAATCCGTGGTTTCTTTTTTATCTGAGATTTTGACACCGTCTTTGTCCACTTCGATCGCGCAATCTGGACACATCCGAAAACACAGCCCGCACGCCGTACACCGGTCCGGGTCGCTAACCTGGGGATAGGAAAACCCCTGATCATTGAGTTCGTCGGACAGGCGAAGTATCTTCTGCGGGCAAAACAAGACACACATCCCGCACCCCTTACAGCGATGCTTATCAAAGTGAACTTTATTCATCTTGTACCTTACAGTAATACTTTATTGACACTTTTATCATACGGGCAACGGCGTTTCGGGTCAACCCAATTTGTTAAAAGACACATCCCAGTCTTTCCAGACGGCTTCGTAGCCGTGAGAGCGGATCATGCGGGCGACTTCTTCCGGGCTTCGGCTGTCGGCGACTTCAAACTGTTCGGCGGCTTCGGTTTCGCTGGCATAGCCGCCGGGATTGGTTTTTGAGCCGGCGCTGAGACGGGTTACGCACAGGTTTATCAGATTGTCCCGAAATTCGGGCGTTTCTCGTGTGGAGAGTACAATTCCCGCATCCGAAAAGCACAATCGCAGGGCGAGCATCATCTGCACCATATCTGTATCCGAAACCAAGTGCGGCCACTCGGATTGGACATTGGTCGCCGGACAAATACGGGGGAATGAAAAGGATATTTGACTGCGCCAGTATTTTTTTATCAGATACGATGCGTGTTCGGCCAAGGCCAGTGTTTCGATTCGCCAATTGGTCAATCCAAGCAAAAAACCCAACCCAATCCGCCGCATTCCGGCGGACGCAAACCGATCCGGGGCGTCAAGACGGCTGTCATAATCGGCTTTGGGACCGGCAGGATGATAATCGGCATAGACATCCCGGTCATAGGTTTCCTGATAGAGTGTTACGCCATCGATACCCGCATTGAAAAGCTGCGCGTATTCATCCTGACTCATCGCGTAAATCTCAATCGACAGCGATGAAAATTGCTGGCGCAGTTTCCCGGCCAACTCGCATAAATAGTCCGGCGACACAAATTTCGTATCCTCACCGCTGACCAGCAGTAAATGCCGAAAGCCCTCGCCGGCAATCACAGCGGCGTCGGAAACGGCCTGCTCGATAGTCAACCGGGTTCGCTCAATTTGAGTTGTTTGGTTATATCCGCAATACCGGCAACTGTTGATACAGACATTTGATACATAGAGCGGAGCATACAGTTGGATGGTTTTTCCAAATCGCTGAATGGTTAAAGCGTGCGCCTGTTGCGCCATCGTTTCAAGAAACGGCTCGGCCGCGGGTGAAAGGAGCGTTACCAACCGAGCCAAAGAAAATTTGCCCGCGGGATTTGATAGTTCCCGTTTGACCTGATCGGCGGTTATGGCTTGTAAACGCTCCGCCCAAGACGCTCGATTATTATCAAGCTGTTTTTCGGCAAGAATGGATTGCATATTTGCACTTACTATCGTCGTCATCTTTCGCCCCTTTGGGGCTTTAGAGATTTCCTGTTCGCAACACCGGACGCTTACGCATCCGGCTAACTATCTTTCGGGCCTTCAGCCCTGTCAATTCCGCAAAAATCCAGTTAGGGGGCTGGAGGCGTTAGCGGTATTGCTTCTTGGGGCCAAGCCGGTTTCGTAGGCGATGCGTCCGGCTTCGGTGGCCATTTTGAATGCTTTGGCCATCTGTGCCGGGTCGCTGGCGGCGGCAATCGCGGTATTGACCAGCACCGCATCAGCACCCATTTCCATCGCTTCGACGGCATGGGACGGAGCGCCCAAACCCGCATCGACCACGACCGGAACCGTTGCCTGTTCGATAATGATCTCAATGGAAGCCTTTGTCTTGATTCCCTGATTGGAGCCAATCGGGCTAGCCAGCGGCATCACGGTCACACAGCCGATGTCCTGTAATTTTTTGGCGAGAATCGGATCCGCATTGATATAGGGCAGCACAATAAAGCCGTCTTTGACCAGTATCTCTGCGGCTTTTAATGTCTCTTGCCCGTCCGGCAGGAGATAATATGGATCAGGGGTTACTTCCAGCTTGACCCATGCAATTCCACTGGCGGCCCGTGCCAGACGGGACAAACGAACCGCTTCGTTTGCATCCCTCGCACCGGAGGTATTGGGCAGCAACTGGTACTTCGTTTGGTCAATCGCCGCGAGCATGTCATCGTTTTCATTTTCAATATCGACCCGGCGCAATGCGACCGTTACCATCTGCGATCCCGATGCGGCAATGGCGCGAGCCATCAGCGCATTGGACGCAAATTTCCCCGTACCGACAAACAGTCGGGAATCGAATTCCTTACCTGCAATTTTGCCCCCTTGGGGCTTCTTAGCAGAAAGAATAATCATTTCCGGATGCTCACGCCTCCGGCTAATTCACTTACGGCCCTTCGGGCCTAAATTTTTGTGATCGTGTCGCTACCGCTCCACGCTTTTGCGTCGGCAGGATGCCGGCGTTATATTATCCGCCGCCGACGAAGCGGATGAGTTCAATGGCCATTTGGTCTTTCAGTTCGGTCTGCGCAAAGTTTTTTCGCTCAACAATGTCGCCGTTAATTTCGGCGACCACCGTAGCGGCGTTGATCTCTAATTGGGCCAACAGCTCAGTCAGCGTTGACGGCAGGCCCTGGTCAAAAGTTTTTTCGGTTCCGTTTATTTTTAATGTCGCATTCATGGATTTTTTGTTTCCTATTCTCGGTTTTTATCGTGCGAAATGCCCGCGTTCCCAATCAACACCTCGGCTATGGCGTTGGCCTGATGATAGGCGGCGACACCCACACGCGGCGCCGTCAGCGGCACTCCGGGGCCGGCGCCGGACACTGTATCACCGACCAGTATCAGCCGATCCGAAATACGGCGAGTAACAATCTCGTTACTACGGCCATAACCGGCCAGACCACTCACCGATACTACGACAACGCCTTTGGTCTTTGACAAAACCGTCTCAACCAGCATCTGTTTTTGATCGGCACGGTCAAAGCATTCGGCAATCACATCACACCCATCGAAAAGCGTCAAAATCTTCTCCGGTGTCAGGCGGACTTTGTGTCCTTCTAAATCCGCTTCGGGATTGATTCGACGCAGATTTGTTAACGACGCATCGACCTTGTGCTGTCCGATCTGATCGGGAAAATAGTTCTGGCGATTCAAATTGCTCTCTTCGACGGCATCAAAGTCCGCCAAAATCAGCTTGCCGACCTTGAGCCGTGTCAGCGACACCGCCACATTAGACCCCAAACCACCCAGGCCCGCAATGCCAACGACAGCACTCTTTAACTCGTGAAATATCTGCGGCATCATATTTTTGCCTCAACTGCTTAAGCATCCACGGCCAAGCAGAGCTTGACCGTGCCACCCGTCGGGGGTTTCACCCTAGGCTATTGTATATAAAAAGCCCACGCCATTAAACATCAATGAACAGGGGCACAATTATCTATTTTTGTGCCTCCCTTCGCCGGAATTAACCGGATCAGGTTCAAAGGGTCATGCGGGCAAGATGCCGCTCAACTCTCAGCTTAGGGCCTTTTGACCCATCGCTCCCCTGACACCAAACGCTGTACGACCCATCTTAGAAGGGGGTCGATAAAATGCAAGAAGTTTAGGCAAAAAACAATTGTTTACGCAAAAAAGCAACCTATAAAGCGGGGACATGTCGCTCAAATGTGGATGTATCGCAGATTTTTTTTGTTCTGATCCAGTTTTTTTTCAACCTGCCTCTATTTTTTGAGTTAGATTTTCTCTATAATCACCCTCTATGACTGATGTACTCTATCGAATTATTGACGCCAATTTCAATCGCGGGCGCGAGGCCCTGCGGGTGATGGAGGAATACTGCCGCTTTGGACTGAACCACCCCGCCCTCTCGGCGCAGGCCAACCGCGGCCAAACGAGCCAGCGAGGCATTGCGGGCACTGGCCGAATCGATACAAACCATTGACCCTGCCATTTCGGCCGCCATGGAAAAAATCCGCTTTGAGGTATATGCCCTTGAGAAAAAGTGCGTTCTTTACGCCTGTTCAAAGCATCAACTCGAATCCGTCCGTCTGTATGTTTTGATCAACGCAACGGCCCAAACGGACGAACACAAAGTGCTGGACCTGGCGAAAACCTGCATCGACAACGGGGCCGACTGTTTGCAGTTACGGGCCAAAGAATTCTGTGATTCGTCCCTTCTGGACCTGGCACGGAAATTCACCGCTCTGTGTAAAGAGGCCGGAGCTGTCAGCATCATCAACGACCGGGCCGACATCGCCATACTTTCGGACGCGGACGGTGTGCATCTTGGACAGAACGAAATCGGTGTCTCTTGCGTGAGGCAACTTGCCAAACGCCCTCTTATCATTGGTGTCAGCACGCACACTCTCGATGAACTCAGTGCCGCGATTGATTCCGGCTGTGATTATGTCGGCATCGGTCCGGCGTTTGCCAGTCCAACAAAGCCAAAGCTCAACCTCGCGGGCATCGGTTACATCCGGCAGGCACTGGCTGTTCTTGAACAAACGGGGATCTTCCATGTCGCTATCGGGGGGATTCATTCACAAAATATACCCGTACTGTTGGATATCGGAGTCAGGGCCGTTGCCGTCAGTTCAGCCCTGACGCATTCAGGAAATCCCGCCGAGAGCTGTAACACCTTAAAAAACACGCTCTTAAACTCGGAACAATGAAGTTATTCGCCAAGTTATCACCAACATTTGAACAGGCCCGACGGTGTTTCTGTAACTAAGAACAAATGCTACAGAAAACAAGTAGACAAATCAACCGATTTGTACATATTTAGCTGAGGAACAAGCCGCCGCCTCATAACCTCATTGTTTGCAATAATTTAAAAACATATTACGCCATAAAGAACAGAGTCAATCTCTGCATGCCCTGCAAAAAACCTCTTTCAAAAGAGATTCTCAAGACCTCTGTCGTCCTTAATTATTCTCTAAGACTGAGTTTTTAACAAATTACCCACAATCCGAGACGGCTGTAATGGATGACTCGTGAAATTATTTTCAAAATAGCAGGATCGTGCCAAAAAAAAAAGATTTATAGTGTTATAAAGGCCTGGCTTTCCCTATAATTCGGGTGTCATTTTGGATGATTTAAGTGATTAACTCGCTCTATAACCAGTGGATTTCAGGAGACAAAAAATATGTCGCACCGCCTCAACGATTGCTTAAACAGCGGAGAATTCGCCGTTACCGCAGAATTAACAGGTAGCCCCGGATATAATTTTTCTCCCATCGAGAAATTTCTGTCGGCTCATCAGGAAAAGAAAGCTGCCGTCCCCGGCGGATTTTCTTTTGTCGGGATCACGGTTCCCCAAAATCCCGGCGGTGTCGCTAATATCGATCCTTCAGATGTGCTGGCCGTGATCGAAAAAAAGAACCTTCTCGGTGATCTGGACTACATCCCGCACCTGAGTTGTAAAGACAACAATGTCGATAGCTTGACCAGTACCCTCGTGGGATACCGGCAACGACATATTGAGTCCGTTCTGGCCTTAACCGGTGATAAACCGATCACTTCTCAAGGTGTCTTTGAAGTGGAAAGCATCGGGCTTTTATCACTGATCGGCCAATTAAATCATCAATCCATCACCAAAGCCAAGCCCGGCCAGTGGGATCAGGTCCACCAATTCTACGCCGGAGCCGCCGTGTCGCCGTTTAAGTACACCGAAGCATCGCTGATGCAGCAGTATTACAAAATGGAAAAAAAGATTGCCGAAGGCGCACGGTTTTTGGTTACCCAGGTCGGCTGGGACTGGAAAAAATCACTGGAACTGGCTCGCTATTGCAAAGACAACAACATCACAACACCGCTGGTCGGGAATGTGTATTGGTTGACGACCAAAACACCCGCGCCCCGGCTGATGCATGATATTAAACTGCCCGGCTGTTTTGTCAGCGATGACCTGCTGGCCAAATTGCAGGCCGAAACGGTGGATGAACACATCGAGCGGGCGGCTCAACAAGTCGCGATGTATCAATCGATGGGCTATGCGGGCGTTGATATCGGCGGCGTGCATGATTACGATGTGTTCCTGAAGATACTCAATCGGGCCACTGAAATTGGCGATGGTTGGGAGCAATACAAGGACAATCTGTATTGGCCGGCGGAGAAACCCTTCTATCTCTATGATGAGGCGGGCAGGCAGGTTTCGCTTTCTAAACCGAAACGCAAATGCAACGAGCGATTCTTTGATTTTATGCACCGGGCCATTCTGGATTCGGATTACAAGGGCTTTCATTGTCTCAAATGGGTGCTGAAACTGTTTCGGGTCAACAAGGAGAGCGGGTTCACCTACAAAGCATTTAATGCCATTGAAAAGAGCTTTAAGTATTGTGCTTTTGACTGCGCCGAATGCGGCGATTGTTACTTGCCGGAAAACTTTGGATACTGTACAATCGGCGGCTGTGAAAAAGGGATGGACAACGCACCGTGCGGCGACTCGACCGTTGACGGCTACTGCGGCAATAACTTAGAACGGCTTTGCATCGGTGAGCGGATTTATGATTCCGCCGCGGCTAAAACCGACGGACGCGAAAAACTGCGAACGATGCTCAACAAGCCGCGCATTGCGGCGTTGGAACATACCAGCTCGATTGTGAACTACTTATTTGGAAAGGATCATACGATGACAACACCGCTGATCGGGATTGGCGAATCGATTCACGCTTCAATCCCCAAAACCGGTAAAATAATGAAAGAGCTGCATGATCTGGGAGCGGATGCCTACACGAAAGAAAGCGGGCCTCTGAACTATATCCGCGCACTCGTCGAAGAGCAGGCCGATGACGACGCTGCTTACATCGCGGTCAATCTGGATGCCTTTGGTGAAAGCGACCCGCAGCAGGCCGTTGGTATGATGGTTGACTACACAAAACTCGTTCGCCAATGGAGCAAGGGTGTGCCGATCTGTATTGACAGCAGTAATGACGATGTCCTCATCGCGGGATTGAAAGAATGGTATAACACCGATGAAGTCGTTAAGCCGCCGCTGCTGAATTCGATTAAGACCCACACCACAGATAAAATGATGGCGTTGAAGAAGACCTATGACTTCTCATTTATCGGCCTGCTGGTCAGTGAAGATAAAGCGACCGGCCCGGGGGGTTCGCACTCAGTGGAGGAGTTGTTCGGACTCGCCAAGGAAATCTTCGACAAAGCGATGCAGTATGGATTTAAGCCCGAAGAAATTTACTTTGACTCGACCGTGTTCCCGATCGCCATCGACATGCCGATGGAACCGGGCGTGCCGGGCTATACCTATCGGGCGTTTGAGACGATCAAAAAAATCAAGACCGACCCACAAATGAAAAATTGTCATTGTTCACTGGGGCTCAGCAACTCCTGCCGGGACCTGCCCGGACGACGGATCGGTATCGCCAGAGCATATACCGCCAAGGCGATGGAGTACGGGTTAGATGCGGGAATCGTCAATGTCACACACCGCTTCGGCGAAAAACCAGCAGACCCGGGATTGGTCGAACTGGTGGATGCCTATGCCAAACTGGACGGCAATATGGACAACCTGACGGTCGCAATGGAACGGATGGGCCAATTCTGCCAATCCTGCAAAAAACCGAGTTAGTTTTCAATTTTGAGTTTTGCGTTAGAGCGGCCCTCAGGGGCCGCTTTTTTTGTGACGCGATTGTTTTGTTGACAAGTTGGATTTAGTGTGATAGATTTTATCTTAATAGTGGAGTCTCAAGGGAAGGTTTTTTTAGCATTTAGGAGACAGAAAGATGGATCAGAATATGGACCACCCAAACCCGACCGATGAAAATCAGCCGCAACCAAACACCCCGCAGGAATCACAACTGGCTACAGAACAACCCCAAACCCCGCCGCAACCAGCAGTACAACCAGCCCCTGAAGTAATAGCTGTTTCGCAGGACTCTAAAAACATGGGGATGCTGTGCCATTTGTTGGCAATTTTTACCGTGTTTTTCTGTCCCCTGCTTATATGGCTCATCAAAAAGGATGAGGATAAGTTTGTAGACAGCCAAGGCAAGGAAGCTCTAAATTTCCAAATTACTGTAATGTTAGCAATGATTGCGTCTTGGATACTTATGCCCGTCCTTATCGGCATCTTCCTTTTCTTCGCAACAATCATTTGCAATATTGTTTTTTGTATTTTAGCTTCTGTCGCTGCCAGCAAAGGAAAAGATTACCGGTATCCGGTCAGCATTCGACTGGTTAAGTAGCCAAAAAAACTGAGGGCAGGACAATTATTAAGGAAAATATGATGAACCAAAGAGGCCCAGTAGAACCTATATCGAAAGCATTTTATTTTGGTATTTATCTCGGAGGCGCCATTTTGGGTGGAATCCTGATGGCTATTGCAATGTTTGCCATTATCGGTGGAACCGCCGCATCAGAAAGTGGAGATTTTGATCCCGCAGCAGGCGGAGCCATTGCTGGTGCGGGAGTTCTTGTGTTACTTTTAGCCATTGCATGTCTTTTAGCAAGTAGTATCGTTTTGTTTGTGTTGTATTACAAAATGTGGAATGCTATTCAGGATGGATATGCTCGCACGACCCCCGGCAAGGCGGTTGGCTTTATGTTTATCCCATTCTTTAACATCTACTGGATGTTCCAGGCAATCTGGGGGTACTCCAAAGATTACAATGAATTCCTCAGACGACATGCTATTGCGGCAAAACCATTATCCGAAGGGCTTTTTCTTGCCGCCTGTATCGTTCCTTGCTTAGGAATAATCCCGTTTGTGGGCTGGCTGGCAAGTATCGCCAATCTCGTCATATTTATTATCATCGTAAACGCCATTTGCGACTCCATTAATGCTCTGGCGTATATACAACCGCAGGCGGCAATTTTAGAGCCGGAATATGATGCACAGCAGGAGTTGCCGCATCAGGAAATGTAAAAGGGACGGAATGAAATATGAAAAAGAAGAAAAAAATTAAGCGGCGTCAGCGGCCTGTTTGCGGGTTGTGCGGCAACCGCGGTAAACTAACAAAAACAGAATGCTGCGGACAGTGGATTTGCGACGATGAGGACCAATATGTAGCTTTTTCTTATGCACGCAACAGTTGTCATCGCAATCACCGCCGCTACACCCTGTGCGGCTATCATGACGCCGAAGGGCATAAAGGCGACTGGAAAGATTGCAAACAATGCAGGGAAGATTTTTCTGACGATCTGGAAATGTATGTCGAGTATGGGACGAACGAGTACAACTTTGAAAAGCTCCCAAACCCGCCGTCGTTTGAGCCGACATATTGCAGCAAGTGCGGTGAACTCATTGTAAAAGCCAACGGCGGCTATTCCGTCCGAAATGGTGTCTATACATGCAATAAATGCGACAGCGGACCACTTGAGCAACTAAACAAGTTCAACCCGCTGGCCGACCTTGACCTTGACGATTGGGACGATGATGATGAAGATTGGGATGATGATTTTGAAGATTTTGACGATGACCGATCGGAGCGGCTTAGTTTTGGTAATGTTGAGGATATTGCACCAAGCATTCGCCCCAGATTTGATGACATCTCGCTTCTGATTACCCAGTTTTGTGCCGATAGGGAAGCGGTTGTACTTGCTCTGCTGTGTATGGATATGAATGTTACACTTTGTGTAGAATTTCCGCAAGTTATCCGCAAATGTAAAGCGGAAAGCTGGGCGTGCGGTATTATCCACGCTCTTGGTATAGTCAATTTTCTGTCCGACCCTGAATCCGATCCACATATCAAAAGCTCCGAAATTTATCCGTTTTTCAAAGTCTCACAGGGAACGATGCAGTCCAAGTCATTAAAAATCAGGGAGTTGCTTTGCACGGGTCCAATGGACCCAATGTGGTCATTGCCGGATATGCTGTTGAAAGACCCTATGCTGTGGTTCGTTCCAATGGATGGAATGATGATCGACATCAGAGATGCCGCACCGGAAATACAGCAGAAGGCACTGGATGATGGACTTATCCCCATACTTCCTGACGAAATGAAACGACAAATCGACGAACAAAAGGAAATAATGGAAGAAGCCGCTCGTTCGATGATTTCAGGGATGCCCAAAACCCTTCCTTCAAAATCCAGCGGCCAAAAAACAAACATCAAAATCGCCGATTATCTGCCGGACGACTCAAAGCATTCGACACCACCGGAAAAACTACCACTGTTTGACCCGCCTGAAAAAGAGTGAGGAACATTCACTGATCAATCTCATAAGTTCTTGATAATCCGGCTTTAGGTTGCTATGATGCCGCCAATGGCAAAGGGTAAAAGTGTAAAATCTGATGTGAATCCGGTCATCAAGAACAAAAAGGCCTATCATAATTTTGAACTGGTCGAGAAGATCGAGGCAGGGATTTCACTGCTTGGAACCGAGGTCAAGAGCTTGCGGAACAAGCACTGCGACCTGGATGCCTGCTACGGGCGGATCATCGGCGATGAGGTGTGGCTGGTGGGTTGCAAGATCGCCCAATACGACCGCGGCGGCTATACCAACCATGACCCCCTGCGGAAACGAAAACTGCTGCTGCATAAATCCCAGATCAAGAAAATCCGCACCAAACTGGAACAGCGGGGGTTTACGCTGGTCCCGACAAAGATTTACTTTAACTCGCGGGGCATTGCCAAGGTACAACTGGCTCTGGCAACGGGCAAAAAACAGTATGATAAACGCGCCAAAATGATCGATCAACAGCAGAAAAGAGACCTCAGCCGGAGCATGAAACGATACTGAGGGGAATTCTAAATCCGAAACAAATACAAAAAATATAAAATCCTAAACGAATTCTTAAAAATAGTTGGTTTTTGCATCTGAACTCAGGAGAGTAAAAAAATGGCAGACGACAAAAAGAAAATTATTGTTGATGAGGATTGGAAAGAGCAGGCCCAAAAGGAAAAAGAGGAACTGAAAGAAAAAGAAAAGGTCGAACACGAAAAAGAGCCGCAACCCCGGCCGCAAATGCCGGAGGCAAATTTTTCGGGGCTGGTCAGTATGCTGGCAACACAGGCCTTTTATGCACTGGGCTTGATCCGGCCCGAAGGGGACGAGGACAAGAAAGTTGAGCCGGATTGGGATGTCGCGAAATTTAATATCGATATGCTGGGGATGCTGGAAGAAAAATGCAAAGGCAATCTGACCGACGAAGAGGCCGGTCTGATCAAATCCTCGTTGGATCAATTGCGAATGCTGTTTGTCCAACTTTCAAAGAAGGATTGAGCTTGTGGCGAGTATTCTTGACAAGATCATCGCGGACAAATGCATTGAGGTTGCCCGCTGTAAAGAACAGCGACCGATTGAACTACTGAAAGAGCGGATATGCGGACTGAAAAAATGCCGTAACTTTTATGCCGCGGTCAGTAAGCCGAACCCGCGCGGGCTAAATGTCATCGCCGAGGTCAAAAAGGCCTCGCCCTCGGCGGGGCTGATCCGGGCGGATTTTGATCCCGTGCAGATTGCCAAAACCTACGCCCAATGCGGGGCGGACGCGATCAGTGTATTGACCGATGAGACATATTTTCAGGGCAAGCTGGACTATCTGACCGCTGTTAAAGAGGCGGTAAGTATTCCTGTTTTGCGAAAAGACTTTATCGTTGATGTGTATCAGATTTATGAAGCCCGCGCCGCTGGAGCGGATGCGGTCTTGCTGATCGCCGAGGCACTCAAACCCGCAGCGTTGATGGACCTGCTGATATTGGCTAATGAGTTGACGCTAACCGCCCTGATCGAGGTTCACGGTGCCGATTCGCTCCTACAGATGCGAAGTCTGATCGGGTTTCCGCAAAAAAATTACAGCGTTCTGGGCATTAACAACCGCGATTTAACGACGATGCAGGTGGACATCAATAACACCGCCCGGCTGGCAGAGCTGGTTGACGACCGAAAAGAACTGATCGCCGAAAGCGGCATTAAAACCCGCGACGATGTCGAAAAATTAATTCGCGTTGGTGTCGGCGGCGTCCTGATCGGACAGACGCTGTGCGAAAGCGAACGCATCGAGGATAAATTCAACGAACTGTTCAACCCGGGCGGCCATTAATCGTGGATGTCGCTATTCTTATCATCATCGGTTTAGGCATGGGGGTTATTGGCGGAATGCTGGGTATCGGCGGCGCTGTGTTTCTCATCCCGGCGTTGACTTTTACGCTCGGTGAAAATCAACATCTGTATCAGGCCGCGGCGATGATTTGCATTTTCTTCGTTTCCGGCTCTGCTTTGATCGCACACCGTAAAGCCAAAGCTATCTCCAAAGAGGTTCTGATCCGTCTGATTCCGGCGGCGATGCTGGGCATCGTTGGCGGGGTCGCACTGAGCAATTGCTCATTCTTTGAAGGGGACAGGGACTATCTCCTCGCCCGACTGTTCGGAGGGTTTCTTGTGTATGTGGCATTTTACAACGCCCTTCGCCTGTATCGCAGTATGAAACAGCACCGGAATCTGGAACGGGATGAGCCGCTACAACGACCGAAAACCGTTCCCGCCGCTTTGTGTGGACTGGCAACAGGGTTAGCTTCCGGCTTGCTGGGGATCGGGGCCGGAACCGTCTCAACACCGCTGCAGCAGTTCTCCCTGAAACGCCCGTTGCGGGAGGCGATGAGTAATTCAGCGGCGGCCATCGTCAGCATCTCCTGGCTGGGCGCGATCTACAAAAACGCCACACTGGCCCAACACGGAATCGGTGTTACCGAATCGCTCAGAATCGCCGTCTGCATCATCCCCGGCGCGATCATCGGTGGCTACATCGGCGGACACCTTATGCACGCCCTGCCGAAAAACATCGTCCGGGCGGTCTTTATCGCCGTCTGCATCATCGCCGCCGTCAAACTGCTGACGGTCTCGCCGAGTTGACCGTTTTAGATTAACGCACGAGACGCAAAATCCACAAAATTACACTGCCCTTTCAGGGCGAAACCTTTTCGTTTCCTTGGGCTATGTTAGGCCGGCCTTTCAGGCCGCTATCTACATAAATCCAAGGATACCAACCAAGATTTCCAAGCGGTATCATCGGGCTTACTTGCGCCGCCTCGCTTTTCTGTCCGGCGTTATTACTCCATCACTTTGAGAGACAGAATTTCGACCGGTTCGGCGGGGACATCGTCGTGGTGGCCGGCGCGGGTAGTTTTAACTTCGGCGATGGCATCGACAATGTCCATTCCATCGGTTACTTTGCCGAAAACGGCATAGCCGATCTGCGACGGCGACGGGCCGGTGTAGTTGAGGAAATCGTTGTCGGCATGATTGATGAAGAACTGGTTGGTTGCACTGTCCGGATCACCGGTGCGGGCCATGGCCAGTGTGCCGCGGTCGTTCTTGAGACCGTTGGCCGCCTCGTTGATGATCGGGGCATTATTGGACTTGGAATTCATCGTTTTGTCCATGCCGCCGCCCTGAACCATAAAGCCCTTGATGACGCGATGAAAGATCGTGCCGTCATAAGTCCCGTTGTCCGCGTATTCCAGAAAGTTTTTCACTGTTACCGGCGCCGCTTCGGCATCCAGTTCGATGGTCATATCGCCCAGGGTCGTTTTCATTTGAAGTGTTGTCATAATTTCTCCGTGTTTCTAATCGTTATCATTCTTGTCATATTCGCAGTCATGGACATCTTTGTCATGACCCTTATGTTCATCGTGTCCTTCGTTGTGGTTTTCGCACCTCGGAACCTTGATCACAGTTACCAATTTGATCGTAACCGGTTCGACCGGTACTGTCCCATGGGAGCCGACTTTTCTGGTGGGAACGGCCGCAATTGCATCGACCACATCCATCCCTTTGACGACCTTTCCGAATACGGCATAGCCGGGTTTGCTTTTGCTGCCATTTAGGAAGGCGTTGTCTTTGTGATTGATAAAAAACTGGCTGGTGGCGCTGTCGGGGTCATTCGTTCGAGCCATGGCGAGGGTTCCGCGATTATTGCGGAGCCCATTGTCGGATTCATTCTTGATCGGTGGTTTCGTCTCTTTCTTCTGCATATCGGAAGTAAAGCCGCCGCCCTGGATCATAAAATCCTTGATCACGCGGTGGAAGATCGTTCCATTGTAGAAATCGGACTCAGCATATTTCAGGAAATTGGCCACCGACATCGGGGCCTTGTCCACGAACAATTCGATTTGAATCTCACCCTTGTTCGTTACCATTTTAACGACCGGATTGGGAGTTTCTTGCTCCTGTTCGGCAATGGGCGTCTCTTTGACCTCGGCTTTATTGGGGTCTGCCGCATTGGGATCGGCCGGGATCTTATCTTCTGCCCGGGCAACTGACATAAAAGACACCAAACAACTCAAGGCCAAAATCAATCGCATCTGCTTCATAATAACCTCCACTTTAATGTTTCGTCTGATTTACTGAACACCAATAGTGTACAGAAATTCCGGTATAATGTCAAAGGTGAGACTTATTTTTTAGGACGGGTTATCGTAAATATTATAAATGTCAGAGGGATCGCCGAGGCCATCCCAAACAGCGCCGCGACCACCTCAGGCCAATCAAACGGGCGGTCAAAAAGCGGGGTTGTCGCTTTGATCACAATCAGCAACGCTATCGGTGCGGCCAGCGATCGCATCAGCCATGAGCCGAGTCCGATGTGCCAGTTTCCGCGGCGAGCGATGTACCGAATCCAGATCAGTGTAAAGGCAGTATAGGCGGTGAAATGGAACAGCGTGTCCAAATAGTACTCTGGATACAATGACAGTAGATTTGACATATTGGAAATGATGAAAATAAAAACAGCGGATACGGTCAACAAGGCCGACCAAAAACCCAGCATTGATAACACCCCAAGCCCCAGCGCCACACCAAACAGGTTCGCCATAAAATCCATCACATCCGCCGACCGGCCAACGCGCGACTGTAAATATTCATCGATGACGCCATACCAAACAACCGCAACCAGAACCAGCCAGACTTTTGAACGGTTCCAACGGACTTTGTGATAGGGACTGACGGCGAACCAAACCAGAAAGGTTAATGCGAAATAAGCCAGGACATGCATGGTTTTGTCGCTCATGCCGCTTTGCCGCGCAACATCCGGGACGGGGATATGGGTCAGCCAGAAGATGAGCGGCCAGTAAATCCCCAGCACGAGTAAAACGGTCTTATGCCGTCGTAATAGTTTCATCGTTTAAGGATTTTGCTCCGGCGGTATCGGTGGAATTGATGCGGTCGGCACAACAACCGGATCCGGGGTGTTCTGAAAAGCATCAAACTGCGGGCCGAACTGAGCTAGATAGAAAAGCGAATAGGCCCGCCGCCATACCAAAATCGGCAGCATCAGGACGGTTCCTATGTACGGAATCATGAGAAAACACGCTGCACAGCAACAGGTTACAAGAACCGCAGTGAGAACGATCATCCCAATCGCCAGCCCGATTACAAATAAAAACAGCAGGTAGAGGGTAAACGGACCTTTATTAGCCATCAGCAACGACCAGAACTCTTTCCAACCCTCCGTCACTGTACACCGGCGAAGCGACATAATCGGAACCACAAAATCATCTGTTAATAATTTGATTCCCGAAAGGGTCATCACAACCATAATAATACAAAAAACCAAAAGAAAGCCCCACACCACATTGGCCAATGCGAAACCCGCGAGACCCGTATTCAAAAAGGAAATCCCGATCACCACCAGCGGCACAATAAACAGGATGGATACAACGAATCCGGCCAACCCAAGGGCCAATCGAAACAGAAATAAGCTGTTCGCCTGCTGGGCGTATTGTTTCCAAGGAGCAACAACCTCGCCTTTATTCTGTGCCACACAGTTAAAAAACATGAATTGACCCCGACTCCTGATCCACATAAACACCAGCAACAAAACAACGATAATCAGTATCGCAAGAGTACCTATTCTAATGACCATCGGAAGATTTTCAAGAACGGCCTCCTTGGCATTGTGTATTCCCTGCTGAAAATCAGGATATTGTTCACGGGAACCCCAATTGCCAAAATTGAAATTCAGATTGCCGCCGCTGCCCAATGCGGCCAGCCATGCACAAAAGCCAATGGCAAACCATTTGGCAATATCAAACGGGCGAAAGAGAACTTGCTTTGTTTTTTCGATTGCGGCACCGATGGGTTCTATAACGCTGATTTGACGCGATTGAGTCGTATCCATCTGCAAACTCCTTACATTAAACCCGAAGTTTCAATTCTTTCGCCCCTTCGGGGCTTTGTGTAGCATTAGCCATCTTTCCGGGGGTTTACACCCCCGGCTATTATACCCTGACCCCTCCGGGGCCTTTTGTTCGGATTTCCCACACTATACAGGACGCACGGGAACGCCGTGCTGTTTCAAAAAATCTTTGGTTTCTTTGATGGAATAGGTTCCGTAGTGGAAAATCGAGGCGGCCAGAACAGCGTCGGCCTTTCCCTCACCGAGGACTTCGGTCAGTGATTCCAGCGTACCCGCCCCCCCGGAAGCGATAACGGGGATGTTGACTGCTTCGGCGACCGCACGAGTCAGTTCGATATCATAGCCAGCCTGTGTACCGTCGGCATCCATGCTGGTCAGCAGGATTTCGCCGGCTCCGAGTTTTTCGGCCCGTATCGCCCACTCAATCGCGTCAATATCCGTCGGCTCCGAGCCGGCCTTGACGGTTACATGCCATTTGCCGGTTGTGTTCGATGTTCGGCGAGCATCAATCGCCAGTACAACGCATTGGCTGCCAAATCGCTCGGCAGACTCATGTAGAATATCCGGATTTTTCACCGCGGCAGTATTGATGGAACACTTGTCCGCACCGCTTCGCAACAGCAGACCAATCTCATCGGCCTTGGTAATGCCGCCGCCAACAGTAAACGGAATAAACACATTGGCCGCGACTTTTTCGACCAGATCGACAATCGTTTTATTCGACCGCAGCGTCGCTGTGATGTCCAGAAAGACCAACTCATCAGCACCTTCATCGCTGTACTTTTTCCCCAGTTCAATCGGATCGCCCGCATCCCGCAGGTTCAGGAAGTTGACACCCTTAACAACACGGTTATCCTTAACATCCAGACAGGGAATGATTCGTTTGGTCAACATTATTTCGATTCCTCCCGGCAAATGTTGACAAAGTTTTTGAGTACCTGTAACCCATCAGCGGCACTTTTTTCAGGATGGAACTGGCAACCAAAAATATTGCCCTTTTCTACACCAGCCGTAATCGAAATACCATAGTCAGCCGAAGCGAATTTAGCGTCCGGATCCCCGACCTCGGCACAAAATGAATTGGCAAACGCAAAATGCTTTCCATCGCCAAGACCATCGAACAGCCGCATACCTTCGGCAAATTTGACATAGTTCCAACCCATATGAGGAATGGTCAACCCCCTATCGGTCGGAATCGGGACGACCTTGCCCTTAATCAATCCTAAGCATTTGTGCGTCCCCATTTCGTAACTGGTCTCGAACAGAAGCTGAAAGCCCACACAAATTCCAAGAAGCGGCTTGCCGGTAAGGGCCTGTTCGGTGATAACGCCGGCGATAGGCGAAACTTTCTCCATCGCATAACCGCTGGCCCCAACGCCCGGTAGAATCAAACCATCCGCCGCCGCGATCACCGCCGGGTCGCAACTTACGGTCACATCCGAACTGATATAACGAAATGCGTTCGTCACGCTCCGCACATTTCCAACGCCATAATCAATAATTACCAGCATAACCGTCCCAAAATGATTAAATGGACATCTTGTAGTCACAGAGCAGAATTATAACGAATCAGCCGCAAATTCTCAATACCGATTCAAAAAATGGTAAAAGATTACAAAAATGTGGGCAGCGGGCTTGTTTTAGGTGCCGTCGCCCTGAGAACCCTACCGCTGATTCTGAGATAATTTCCCCTTACATCGCGGGCAGTTCTGCATGGAAAGGGGTTTTTCGAGGCGGCTTTGAGCCAGCAGGTCGTCATCGGCAAAGATGTCCGCCGTAGGGCCATCAGCTAATACCCGCCCCCGGCCGAGAACGATTGTTCTCGGGCACAGTTCCAATGCCAAATCCAGATCGTGCGTAGCGATAATCTTGGTATGCTTAAAGGTTTGCAGCAACTCGATCAATTCCCGCCGGGTTCTGGGGTCCAGACTGGAAGACGGCTCGTCCATAACCAGAATGTCCGGACTCATCGCCAATACCGCGGCAATCGCAACGCGGCGTTTTTCCCCCGCCGACAGTTTATATGGCGGGCGATCTTTTAAATGGGTCGCATCGACGCGTTCCAACGCTTGTATAACCACCGGCTCAACTTCCTCGGCGCTAAGGCCGAGGTTCATCGGGCCGAACGCCACATCCTCAAACACCGTCGGCATAAACAACTGGTCATCGCTATCCTGAAATACCATGCCAATCGAACGGCGAATCGCGGCACAGGTTTTTTTCGTAACTGGCAAATCTCCCACCTGCACCGATCCCCGCATCGTCAATAGACAGCCGTTCAGGTGCATCAGCAGCGTGGACTTGCCCGCGCCGTTGGCCCCAACCAATGCAACCGACTCGCCATGCGTAATCCGAAAGGACACCCCTGCCAATCCGATGGTTCCATCCGGATAGGTGAAATGCAAATCATTCGTCTGGACGATGTGATGGCTCATGAAAAAATCTCTGTGATCAACTTGCCTAAAAGAAGGGCTGGATTTGTAAATCGAAACACCGTGAAAAGCAAACAAAATCCAGTCAGAAAAATCGTGTTGGCCATTGTCCAGTGGAGTTGCTTCGCCGGATGAAGCCGGCCTTCAAAACCACGGCAGCACATCGCTTGGTAAATCCGCTGAGCCCGACTGGTCGTTCGCAAAAACAAGCTGCCCAGAAGTATCGAAAAGCTCTGGATGCCTATCGCCTTTTGCAGGGGGGCACGCAATTGCCACGCACGCACCATGCGTCCGCTTTCTTCGGCTAACACAAAAGCATAGCGATATAAAAATAAAAGCTGCATTACAAATATATTCGGCACACCAATTTTTTCCAGTGCCAAACAGATCGTATTGAAGCCAGTCGTCGCCACAAGCACAAACGCCGCCAACACTGTTAATAAAGAACGCATTAGGATCGAAGCGAACGACACCCACCCACCGGAAATTTCGACTGAACCGATGTGCAACAGAACCTGCCGATCAAGAAAGGGGTTGAAAATCCCGACCAATACCGCAAACGGCGTTACCCACAGTACCCGCTTCATCAAATACCCAGCGGGCAAATTCCCCAACACGATCAGCACAATCGGAAATATCGCAAATGGAAACATCGCCGAGATTTGATATTTGTCGAACGAAACAACCATAACGATAAAAGCGAGAGTCGTCAGGAGTTTGGCCCGTGGATCCAACTGGTGGATGGGGCTGTCCTGTCGAGCCAACGCATCCAAATAGCCCACATTCGTAATAATTGAACCTGTTTTTGACATTTGCCTCTTTGGCCCTAAACGAAAACACCCATCCCGATTTATCGGGAAAGGTGCCGTTCACTAAATTCTGTTTAAAAAGCACTTTTTTATGATACGGCCGGACTCGGTATTTTCCGCTTAAATTTCAACAGAAACCCAATTCCAAACGCCAAGGCCAGCGTCAGTAAACCGCCAACTAAGCCGGAAACCGTCGTTCCGACACTCACTGCGGGCCAGCTTTCAGCGGTTTCTTCGGCCGCAACGGCCACTTCGCTTTCCTTAAAACCATAGTCCGGCAAAAACGCTGTCATTTCCTGCAATCCCGATGATTTATCATACACGGCATTGTCCGGCGTGTCCAGTTCTTCTGCGCCGGATGTTTTAAACATCGACCATTCCAGCCCATCGGGATGGCCTGAGGCAAACCAGCTTAACGCTCCACCGGTAATTACCGCCGCAATCAACAGTGAAGCGGCTACAAGTTTAATCGAAACGGGTGATTTGTCAGCCTGCGGAATTGTTATTTCCAAAAGCTGCGGCTGGGCCTTTACAACAAACGCCACAACGCCTGCCGTGATAAAGCCCTCCACAATGCCGATGCCCAGATGGATCGGCTGCATCGCCGCCAGAAAACCAGCAAACGGCAATTCAGAAATACCCGACAGAACTGTTTGTAACACCACATTGAATGCCCCCAATTGCAGTCCCACAACCGCCGCAATCATTGAACCCCAAAATAATTTTGATTGCGAGGAATGATGTTGCCTAACGATTTTTTTATAAACCAGCGGATACATCACAAAACAGGTCCAAAATCCCATATTGAAGATATTACAGCCCAGCGCAAGAATGCCGCCGTCGGCAAAGAATAATGCCTGCACGGTCAAAATGGAGGCCATCACAATAAAACCCGCCCACGGCCCCAGCAAAATCGCCAAAATCATCCCCCCGCCCAAATGGCCGCTGGAACCGGTGCCGGGAATTGTAAAGTTAATCATCTGTGCCGAAAACACAAAGGCCCCCACAACCCCCATCAGAGGAACCTTGCTGTCGCTCAGTTCGCTTTTGATTTTTTTGCAGCTATACCCAATCAGCCCCGCCGAGGCCGCCCAAAATGCCCCGCCGACCGCTGGTGAAATTAACGCATCTGCCATATGCATAATAAATACTCCTGTATTTTCTGCCTTAGTGAATATTCTTGTTTTCGGCCTGTATTGTCAATTAAAAAGTGATTAGTGCTCGCACGCCGCAAACGACCGCATCGCTGACATCGGCATTGCCGCCAGGATTCGTTACATACTGCACCGAGGGGCTTATGGCCATCCACGGGGTGATTTGAGCATTATAGTACAATTCCGTAACGCTTTCATAATCTTCTGTATAGGTCGTATCGGCCTTGTCGCTGAAACAGCCGTGTGCATAACCCAACCCCAGCACATCGTCATCCCGACCGTCGAACAACCCCTGATACTGAACACCAAAGCTGTAGAAATTGGTTAGATCATTGGTTTTGCTGGGAGCATAGCCATAGCGGGCAAACGCCCCAAGGCCCTGTGTGTCCTCGACATCGTTGTTTTCCTTAGCCAGCATCTGATCACAACTGATGTAAAATCCGGTATCATCGCGGTACAGTTTTGTTGTGTCTGAATGTGACTTTGGCTGCGGATCATACCAGAAACCCACACGATAAGCACCTTGTAGCGGGCCGTTTACCGAATCCATCCGCGGCGCAATACCCGTCTCCGCCATATACACAAAATAATCTTCGTCATGGAATGTGGTATTAAAACCGGTTTGCCCCTTCTCCGCCTGGGCATCGGCCGCACCGACAGACAGATACCAATCCTCCACCGGATTCCAGTACACCACCGCACCCAACCCATAATCCGGGAAAGGAATCGTCGGGTTGTTCACCAACGCGGCATTGAGAAATTGCTCATTTTCGTCATTGGCATACATATTTCCATCAAATGATACGGGGCAGCCCTTGCATTCAAAACCACCGGTCATATCCAATTTACCAATACGAAATCGAAATGTATTATCCAGCAACGCTTGCTCATACCACACTTCGATGAGATGAAACGCCTCGCGAGGGGCAAAATCAGCGTTCACACCGAAATAGGAACCAACCGATGTGCCGTCAATGTCCTGCCGGGACCAGGTTCCCTCGGCGTGCATGTAGAAGACCGCATTCTCAATGCCCAGTATCTTCTCTATATCCGCATTCATTTCAAGGTCATAGCTGCCCGACCAGCGCCCCTGGCGACGGTGGGTGCTGGTTCCGCCCTTTGTGTTGGCCTGATAGATATTGGTAAAACTCAACGCAAAATCAATGCCCGCTGGCTCTAATGCCTCATTGAGACCCCAAAAACCTCCTGTCAATGTCGATCTCCCTGACATATGCTGTGCTTGATCGGCGACACAAAGCCCCGCAACAGTCAACAAAAACAGCCCACATGCAATTATCATACTCCTGTTCATCTCAAATTCCTTTCCTAAGTTCTTAGTTTGCATGACAATACAATTCACTTTATCTCTATTTGCAACTGAGTTGCAAATACTTTTTTCTCATTTTTTCAACAAACCCAAAAAAAAGAGCGATAGCTGATGCTTAACGCATCTTCTATCGCTCCCTGGCTGGCTTATGGCTTGCTGGGTTGCAAGTGATGTAAAAATTCGATTATTTGTTCATAATTAGTTTACCATTCCTTGTTATCCGAAGCCGGTAAACAGCCCCTTCGTGGCGAATCATAATTTCATTACTTTTACCAAAAAGCCGCGATGATTCCACTACCGGAACACGCTGAACAAACTTATTCTTGTCTGAATTGTCTTGCTCGTAACCGTTCATACAATCCTTCCATAGGAGGCCCTAACGCCCATCATCGCTTTTCTCTGTCCTACTGCACGACTTACAATGTTGGCTGCAGCTACAGCCGCCTTTGCCTTTAACGGCCCTGTAAAAGGTCCACACGCCTACCGCTGCGGCCAAGGCAACGATCAATAATACGATTACTGTTTCCATAAACTCACCTTCCTATCCAACAAACAAACTGCCTATTTGGTAAACAGCCAAAGTAATGACATAAGCCAGGGCCGTTAAGCCGAAGAACTGGAAAAACGCCCAGCCCCAGGAGCCCGTTTCTCGTTTACAGACCGCCACCGTCGCTACACAAGGGGCACTTATCAAGCAAAACAGCATAATGCAGAATCCCTGAAGCGGTGAATAATTCTCTTTGAGCTTCGCTCTCAACGAGTCCGAATCCTCATCCGCTTCACCAATGGAATACACAATGCCCATCTGCGCAACAAAAACCTCCTTCGCGGCCAAAGCCCCAATCAATGCGGTTCCAATGCGGCGGTCAAACCCCAACGGCCTGATAGCCGGTTCCATAGCACTACCAATTCTTCCGGCGACAGAATAATTTAATTCGGCTTCCTGTACCTGTCGGGCATCAAGGCCGGTCAATGCTGACTCATTCGGCTTGGGATAGGTCGTTGCCGCCCAGAGCAAAATCGATATAATCAAAATGACCGTCCCGGCCTTCTTCAAATAAAGCCAACTCCGCTCCCACATATGGGTCAAAATACCCCTCAGCGTCGGTACGCGGTACGGCGGCAGTTCCATCACAAACGGAACGGTTTCGCCCTTAAACAGCGTACTTCGCAGCAGTTTCGCACACATAATCGCCAGTACGACACCAATCATATAGATCAGCCACATCATCAGCCCGTGCCATTTCGCCGCGAAGAAGGCCGGTATGATGAGTGCGTAAATCGTCAGACGCGCCCCGCAACTCATCAACGGGATAACCATCAGCGTCGTAAATCGACTGCGTCTGTTCTCCAATATGCGCGTTCCCATCATCGCCGGGATCGAACAACCAAAACCGATCAGCATCGGGATAAAACTTTTACCGTGCAGACCGATCTTGTGCATAATGCGGTCCATCAAAAACGCGGCTCTGGCCATATAGCCGGAGTCCTCAAGGATAGCAATCGCCAAAAACAGCAGAATGATATTCGGCAAAAAGATAATTACGCCGCCCACGCCGCCAATGATGCCGTCAACAATCAGCGATTGCAGCACACTTTCGGTTCCTGCCGGCCAAAATCCGGTTACGACTTCTGCAAGCCATACTTTACCAATTTCAATCCAATCCATCGGCGGCCCGCCCAGCCAGAAAGTCAGCTTAAAGACCGCATACATCAACACCGCGAAAATCGGCAACCCCAACACACGATTCAAAATAATTTTATCCGCAAGATCGCTTGCGGTATGCCTGTTCTCCACAGAGTTTTTGACCGCTTCTTCACAAGCACCCGAGATGAATCCATAGCGCTTGTCCGCAACAACAATCTCCGGCTCATCGCCAAAATGTTTTCCAATCCGCTCCACGCTTTGGGCCACCGCCTGAATCACCTCATCAGTATGGCCCTTATCAAGTACCTCCTTGTCCTGCTCGAGCAGTTTCAGTGCCAGCCATCGCGTACCATACTTTTTAACAAGCTGATGTTCCTGATTGACTAATGCGGCAATTTGTTCCAATTCCTGCTCAATTTCAGAGCCGTAGTGAATGATACTCCCTGACTCACTCAGAGCCGGCCCGTCAGCGGCGGCGACAATAACCTCCAGCAACTCATCCAATCCCTTCGCCTTATTGCCCACAGTCGGCACGATGGGACAATGCACCAGCTTGGACAATTTCGCATAGTCAATTTCACAGCCCCGCTGCTTGACCACATCGCTCATATTAAATGCCAGCACCAGCTTTGTGCCCATTTCTATCAATTGCGTCGCCAGATAGAGATTTCGCTCAAGATTGGAACTGTCCACAACATGCACCACAACATCGGGATGTTTGTCGAGAATGAAATTGCGTGCGACAATCTCTTCGATGGAATAGGCCGTCAAACTGTAAGTTCCAGGCAGATCCACAAAGTTTATTTCGTATCCCTGATAATTCCGGAGGCCCTCTTTCTTTTCAACAGTTACGCCGGGATAGTTCCCAATATGCTGACGAGCGCCGGTGAGAGCATTAAACATTGTCGTTTTGCCGCTGTTTGGATTTCCGGCCAGTGCTACTGTGATTTGTTTGTTCTTCACTCTTGCTTTTCCTTAAAAATTTAGCTACCCCTAACTTTTAATTGAAAAATTTTTACACTGCCGACAGAATAATCGCCGCGGCCTCTTCTTTTCTCAGCGAAAGGTGATACCCTCTGACCTTAATATCAATCGGATCACCCAGAGGAGCCACCCGCTCGACCTCAATCAAAGCACCGGAGCCAATCCCCATATCCGCAAGCCGTTTGGTTACCGTTCCGCGATGGTTCATCTTCAAAACCGTGCCTTTTTGCTTGGGTTTCATCTCCGCAAGTGTTACTTCGTTTTTTGAATGAGTCATTATCCGGTCCTTTTTAATACTCTCGACAAACTCCGTTAATCTTTCAAAAATGACCTTGGGGATGTCGTGTTCCAGTTTACAGGCCCCTTTTTCAGCAATTTCTTCTTCAACACCCAAAACATCGATAAAAAATTCTTTTAAGACTTCATGCCGCCTCTTAATCTGGCGGGCTTTTTTCAAACCCTCAGTCGTCATTGTAATTGCCTCGTACGGAGCATAATTGATCAGTTTTTTCTGCGAAAGCGCCTGTAGTGCGCCCGTTACGGAACCGGCCTTGACACCAAGTCGGACGGCGATATCTTTGGCCCGAACGCCGCCCTTCTCCGAGACAACAACGAAGATCGTCTCCAGATAGTCTTCCAAACTCGCACTTAGCTGCATTGATTTAACCATATAGTTTCACTTGAAAATAAGTTTTTCCTCAAAATATAAGCCGCGACTTATTTTGTCAATTTTTTTTTTAGGTTTTTCCCGATTTTTTCATTTTTTCGTAACAATCAAAAAAAAACGCTGTCCCTTGTCAGAAAAGCTTTCGATGTTTCTCTTGAAACGGAGGCATCAAATCCCTGTAATCAATTGTCCTGCAGGGTTGGAGGTGGCTTTTTCAAATTGGGAGAGGGAAACCGCCGATTCAGAATGCATGGGTGTGTGTGATGACAGAACAAGGCGTGCGGCATGAACACTAACGGACACTCTCGGCATTCATGCCGAAATAGAACCCTCAACCGACGCGGCCGTCAGTGATTGGGACTATCTGTTGAAGGCAGGATACCCTAAAACCCTTGCCGCTGCGCAAGCGCGGGCAGGGATGTCTGCGCTCGCATTAACCCTGCGAACGGTTACCTCTATTTTTACCCGTGACACTATTTTTCCTCGGTGTTTTTTTGTTCCGTTTTTTCTGCAGGTTTCTTTCGGACCGGTCTCCCTGCCGTCCGTTTCTGGATCTGCTCAAAGCGTTCACGCCGCTGTCGCTCACCCCGCTCCATTTTCTGCTTGAATTCGGCGTCTTTTCTGTCAATCATCTTCTGGATCGCCTCAGCGGTGCGGGACGCTTTCTCTTCTTCTGCTATCTTCTTTATTGCCTCAAGTTCCGCAAGGGCGTCTTTATGTCCGGCCGTCTGTTTAGCCAACCTTTCCTGATAGGCCTGCCGGCGATTCTCCGGAGTGCCGCGACGGCCCGGAGCGGTTCCGGGGCCTCTCTCTGATCGCTGCCTTGAAACAGAAATATCGGCTTTTTTATCTTTTTGCCCGGCCTCTTTTTCAGTTGAAGTTTCAGCTATCACCAGAGCCGAAATTAAACAGACCGCCAATACCAACCCTATGGTTTTCTTCGCTTTCATTTTGGTCTCCTATTGTCAAAAAAATGAGTCCCCTAAGGGGTTACTTATTGAGCCGGTTCCTCGGCGGACGGCCCTGAATGGACAACCACGCTATCCTCATCAACCGGGGCCGGGGCGTCCACCCCATCAAATCGCAGGTGATCCTCATCCTGCACAGATATTCGGATCAGCGTTTTGCCCTTAAACTTTCCGCGGAGCAGGTCTTCCGACAGCGGATCTTCAATGTACCGTTCAATGGCACGACGCAACGGGCGAGCGCCAAATTCCGGATTGTATCCCTTGTCAATCAGGAATTCCTTGGCACTGCTCTCTATATCCAGGTGCAGATCGTGCTCAAGGAGCCGCTTAAATACCTTATTGAGTTCGTACTCCACGATCGTGGTCAGGTCGTCACGCGTCAACGAACGGAAGACGATCTGGGCGTCAAGCCGGTTCAGAAATTCCGGACGGAAATGGCGTTCCATCTCTTTATCCAAAAGTTCTTTCATTTTTTCAAAATTATTTTCTTCGGTTTGCTTGCCAAAACCAAAACCGGATTGATTCTTAATCAGGTCAGCACCGATATTACTGGTCATAATCAGGATCACATTTTTGAAGTCCACATGTCGGCCGAACGAATCGGTCAGCCGGCCTTCTTCCATGATCTGCAACAACATATTGTACACATCTGAATGGGCCTTTTCAATCTCGTCTAAAAGAAGAACCGCATAGGGACGGCGGCGGATTCGTTCGGTCAATTGACCCCCCTCTTCATAGCCCACATAACCGGGAGGCGCCCCCACCAAGCGGCTGACGGTATGTTTTTCCATATATTCACTCATATCAATCTGGATCATCGCATCTGAATCGCCAAACATAAACTCAGCGATGGCCCGAGCCAGCAGGGTCTTGCCAACACCACTGGGGCCGATGAAGATGAAACTTCCCATTGGACGATTGGGATCTTTCAGACCACTTCGGCTCCGGCGGACCGCCTTGGACAACGCCGTAATCGCTTCGTCCTGCGAAACCACCGTCTTGTGCAGTTCACTCTCCATTTCGAGTAATTTCTGGGCCTCTTCTTTTTCCAGACGGGTCAGCGGAACCCCGGTCATCTTGCTGACCACCTCAGCAATCACTTCGGCGTCCACCTCTCCCACTGTTTCGCTGCTCTTTTCCTGCCACTTCTTCTGAATCTCGGCTTTCTCATCCAAAATTCGCTGGATATCGTCACGCAATGCAGCCGCTCTCTCATAATCGGCATCGCGGACGGCCTCATCTTTTTCCGCCTGCAATTTTTCTATCTTGGATTCGATCTCTGCCAAATCCGGCGGAGGCGTCATGTTTTTCAGCCGAACCCGTGCTCCGGCCTCATCGACAACATCAATCGCCTTATCCGGAAGACAGCGGCCTGAAATGTAGCGTGTCGAAAGTTCCACCGCCTGACGCAGCGACTCATCCGTAAAATGGACCCGGTGATGTTCTTCATAACAATCACGCAATCCCTTGAGGATTTCAACCGTTTCTTCTTTACTGGGCGGCTCAACGATAATGGTCTGGAATCGCCGTTCCAGAGCCGCATCTTTTTCAATGTACTTACGATACTCATCAAAAGTCGTCGCTCCAATGCACTGCACCTCACCGCGGGACAGCGCGGGCTTGAGTACATTGGAAGCATCAATCGCTCCTTCAGCGCCGCCGGCACCCACTAAGGTGTGCAGTTCATCGACGAACAAAAGGATATTACCCGCTCTGCGAACTTCGTTAATCACCGCCTTGATGCGTTCTTCAAACTGGCCGCGATACTTCGTACCCGCCACCATCATCGCCAGGTCGAGTACGACCAGCCGTTTTCCCTTTAATATCTCCGGTACTTCGTGGCCAACAATGCTCTGAGCAAGCCCTTCGACGATGGCGGTCTTTCCAACCCCGGCTTCTCCGAGCAGTACCGGGTTATTTTTAGTCCGGCGGCAAAGAATCTGAACCAGTCGTTCAATTTCCGTCGCGCGTCCGATCACCGGATCCAGTTCGCCCTTGGTGGCCAGTTCTGTCAAATCTCTGCCAAAACTATCCAGTGCCGGCGTCTTACTCTTGGCGGTTTTGGCGGCCTGTGCGGCGGCCGGATTCATCTTCATCCCCATGGACTGATAGGCGTTATCGTCAACACCCGCCCCCAATAGATTCAGCACTTCCTGGCGGACATTTTCCAACTTCAGGCCGAGATTCATCAGGACCTGAGCCGCAACACCCTCGCTCTCGCGCAGCAGCCCCAAAAGGATATGCTCGGTGCCGACATAATTGTGATTTAAGGAGCGGGCCTCTTCAATCGCAAACTCGATGACCTTTTTAGCTCGCGGGGTCTGGGGCAATTTACCCATCGTCACCATATCCGGGCCGCTCTTGACGAGCTTTTCGATCTCAAGACGGAGTTTTTTGACATCCACATCAAGATTTCGCAGAACATTGGCCCCGACGCCGTTGCCCTCTTTCACCAAACCCAATAGAATATGCTCGGTGCCGATATATTCATGATTGAATCGTTGGGCCTCTTGATTGGCCAACGCCATGACTTTTCTTGCACGATCTGTAAAACGCTCAAACATAACTGATCCCTTAATCTTTCAAACACCTTATTTCTCAACCACACATTCTAACACAGATGTCCAACCTGTCAATCACCGTTCAATTCACAACCGACACCCTCGCAAATACAAGTATTACGAAAGAAGAATCAATATGTTCATCATCCGCATTGACCCATATTCGTGTTTTGAGGCCCTTGATTGCTCTGAATATACCCGGATATCGGAAAATTCCACACCCTATCCATCGACAAAATATCAAGGGAACTTTCATAGAAAAGGTACAAAATTGCACGGGCTACAAGATGGCAGATGTCCTGAACTTCAAATCAGGTCCATATAAGCTTTCAGGAAAAATGAGGGCCCAAAAAGAGCCGCCATTGAACGGGTCCGATTTCCCGGACAGATATGCTGCCTCAGTTTTTTTTACAGGAACCTATTTGGCCGTAACCTTACGGTTATTTGAGTACTTTGATGTTTTCCTGGAGAAGGCGGACATTTTCCTGAGCGGCTTCTTCGGGAAGGATTTGCCGATACAATGCCAAGGCCTCCTCGTTTCGGCCCATCAGGGCCAGGGCCGTGGCCATATTGGAACGATAGCGCGTGTTTTCCGGGACGACCGCCGAGGCGCTTGTAAAGTAATCCAGTGCATTCTGATATCGTTTTCTGATCAGCCAGCACATGCCGGTGTTATTGAGCAGGATGGGATCGTTGGCTCTTAACTCCAGACCCGCCTGTAATGTTTTCATGGCCTCCGGAATTCGCCGCTGCCGCATCAGCAATGATGCCAGGTCATTATAAGCAGGCGAGAAGTCGGGGTATTGGACCAGAATCCTGCGATACAACTGCTCGGCCTGGGCATCTTTGCCCTGTGTTTGCAGCATATCCGCCATCAAATACAGCGTCTTAGCGGTCGGCGGACGGTCCGGGTCAAACGGATCTTCGACCGGGGGCTGATTGGCCGCGGCGTTAGCGCCTGTCGCGTTGGCGTTTGGGGGGAGTTCGCATCCGGCAACAAAGAAGAGAACCGAAACGCAAACGGCTATGATGTAGTCATGCTTCAGCGGTTTTTTCTTCATGGGTTTTATTTTAGCCACAGATTAACACGGATTGACACTGATTAAAAAAACTGAACCACGAATTAACACGGAATAAAAAAACAACTGAAAATTTTGCCACAGAGAACACAGAGATTAAAACCACGAAAAACACGGAATAAAAAAAGAAAACGGGTCCACAGATTTCACTGATTGACACCCATTAAAAAAACTAAAGAACCACGAATGGACACGAATTTTGGTTTTTTAACCGCGGATTTCGCGGATTAACGCGGATTATTAAAATAACTAAAAAAAACTAATTAAAGAACAACCTTCGTCGAGACCGTCCTGGGACAACTTATGTCTTTCGCCCCTTCGGGGCTGGAGGACTTCGACATCCTTTCCGGGGGCTTACGCCGCCCGGCTAACAGACTATCGCCCCTTTGGGGCTTTACGAAGAAAACAAACTCTTCTTACCGGGGGTTTGGCCCGATAGCTATTGCCTTATAATCCTTTTGGGGCTTCGTTATTCGACCCCTTCAGGGTCGGTTAAACTAATCCACCTCAACCACGGGTTCCGGTCTTCGCCCTGCACCCGCGGCTACCGTTATTAAAGCCCTGCGGGCTTTTACCATACCGATTTCTGTGTCAATTACAATTCTTAATTCAAAGACCCAAGGAACGGCGTGGGCACAGCCCACCCTACAGATTACGCCGCCGCATCGAGAAACCGTTTAAAAGGCGACTTCCATGTCAAAGCCCTGGCTCATGTCCGTGGTCTTTTCGGTGGCGAGGATCTCTATGATCGCATTGGAGGCGATGCCGTCGCCGCCGGGGGCGCCGTCGGCGATACGGATCTTCTCGTCGGGGATTCCGCCGACCAGCAATTTTTCATAGATGGTCTGCGCACGGGATTGATACAACAGCGATTCGGTGCCGCCCTGCTGGAGGATCAACTGGCCGGGATTGTCTTGGAAATGCTGAACCAGCACGGTCAAATCCCGCTCACCCAAGCCGTTTAGCTGTGCGCTGTTATTGACAAAATGATACGGATACAGCGTGTGCTGGGCGATAATCGCATTCTGGATTGCCAGATCCGAATAGGTATCGACGATCTTTTTGTTGACCGCATCGGTGTCCAGCGTATTGGTATCGGCCTGCTCTTCCTGACAACCACACAACGACAACGATACAGCGACTATCAAACTCAGTACAAACATTCTTTTAAGCTTCATGTTAGATTCTCCTATGATTAAAATTTTGTTATTGTAGTGCCTCACCGAGTGAAATCACCGCCGGACCGATCAACACAATCAGAACCGCCGGGAAAATAAACAAGATCATGGGGAACAGCATTTTGACACTCATTTTTTCCGCCGTTTCCTGAGCGCCAAAACTTCTTTCTTCGCGAACGGATTCGGCAAAAATCTGGAGGGTTTCGGCGATACTGGTTCCGAACCGATCCGTTTGGATGAGAATCGCCGCCAGCGACTTCAACTCGGCAACCCCAGTTCGCTCGGCCATGTGCTTCATCGCATCAATGCGGGTTACGCCCAAGTGCATCTCAAAATCGGTCAGCGACATCGCGCCCGCTAAGACCTTGCTGACCTGGCGAATTTCATCGGCGACAATGTTCCAGGCCATATCGAGTCCCAAGCCGGACGAGACGCAGATTTCCAGCAAATCCACCGCTTCGGGCAGGTGGCGGTAAATCTCATCGTGCCGCTTTTTCATCTGAAGTAACAAAAAGAAATTCGGCAGAAAAAAACAAGCTGTCGCCCCCAGAAAAATCGTCGTCATCTTGGAGCTAAAAATCATCTCCGATGGAATGACGAGAATCGTCGCCAGCAAAAAGCCGATGATAAACAAAAGAATCTTAACGCCTGTATAAATCGCTGGCGCATAGGGGTGCAGGAATCCGGCCTGGATCATCTGTTCCCACAGCGAAGCAGATGCGCGGCTGTGGGATGCGACATTGCCAATCTTCTCAAGCAGTTTAAGAATTCCGCCCTGCTTTTCGGTCTTTTCTGAAAACGGATCGTCATCAAAGACGCCCACCATTCGGACCTCGATGGATTTTTTCTCTTTGTACGAACGGTATAAAATGATTGAAAATCCAATCAGGAGAACCGCCGCAAATGCGAGAATCGCAATCGCTATTTCAATTCCTAAAAATCCCATTTTATTGTTGTCCTGTTTATGTCCACAGATTTCACTGATTAACACAGATTAAAAAAACAACTTAAAAAATAAAGAACCACGAATTAACACGAATACACACGAATTAAAAAAAACTACAAAACTATTAACTGTTCAAACGACTCAAAACATTCTAATTAAAAAACGACCTTCGTCGAGACCGTCCTGGGACAACCTATGTCTTTCGCCCCTTCGGGGCTTTGGAGGACTTCGACATCCTTTCCGGGGGCTTACGCCGCCCGGCTAACAAACTATCGCCCCTTTGGGGCTTTACGAAAAAAACAAACTCTTCTTACCGGGGGTTTGGCCCGATAGCTATTGCCTTATAACCCTTTTGGGGCTTCGTTATTCGACCCCTACAGGGTCGGTTAAATCGGCTATCACTAACCACGGGTTCCGGTCACGATGCTCCCTGCACCCGCGGCTACCGTTATTAAAGCCCTTCGGGCTTTCATTTTACAACGCGCTAAAAATAAACCCTGCTTTCTCTTTACAGGCCCCGCTGGACTTCGGTC
>NBLM01000047.1 GCA_002084585.1 Planctomycetales bacterium 4572_13
CGAGCCGGAACCAAGCAAGGCAACGCCGGAGCCAATGCGGCGACGGCCGCCATAGAAATGGCCGACCTGCTCAGCAAACTATAATTACAGGTGGTTTTCATTGATAACCGAAGGAACGACATTGGACCGCAGAACGATAGCCAGAGAACTAACGATGCAGGCACTTTGCCAACTGGATGTCCAGGGCGATGACGCAGAAGCAACGCTGCGCATTTTCTTCAACGAAAATACCGATGACCCGTGGACCGTGCGATTCTGCGTATGGCGGCGTATCAACTTCGATACTGCGAGGACATCCCGCCCAAGGTCGTCATCAACGAAGCCATCGAAATCGCCAAAAAGTTCAGCACCGAACAATCCCCCCGCTTCGTCAACGGTGTAATAGATGCGGTTTTAAGACACCTCAGGCAAATGGCCGCCAACGCGGCGAACACAACGGCAACGGAGGAATCCGCTCCGTGAGAAAAATAGCCATCTTAAATCAAAAAGGCGGCGTGGGGAAGACGACGACGGTCGTCAATGTTTCGGCGGCGCTGGCATTGAAGGGCCAACGGGTTCTGGCAATCGACCTGGACCCGCAGGCACACCTGACGATCCATCTGGGGGGTGATCAAGACCCGGATGCGGTGGGCATTTATGAAGTCCTCACCGGGAACACGACCCTTGCCGATGCGATTCGTCCTATTCGGGAGAACCTCTGGCTTCTGGGAGCCAACATCGATCTGGTCGGTGCGGAGGCCGAACTGATCAATGAGGTCGGCCGTGAAACGATTCTCGCTCAAGCCGTCGAATCAATACAGGACCGCTTCGACTACCTACTCATTGACTGCCCCCCCTCTTTGGGTCTGCTGGCGCTGAACGCACTGGCCGCCGTCGGCGAGGTGATCATTCCGATCCAACCGCACTTTTTGGCGCTGCAGGGATTCAGCCGCCTGCTGCAAACTGTTTCGTTAGTTCAGTCACGAATCAATCCGGCGCTGCGAGTGTCCGCCATTCTGATGTGCATGTTCGACGGCCGAACCAGCTTGTCCAACGAAGTGCGGGAGGACATTAAACACTTCCTGTCCAGCGCCCGCGAAAGCGACCATCCCTGGGCACAGGCCCAGGTCATACCGGTCCATATTCGACAAAATATCAAACTCGCCGAGGCTCCGAGCCACGGACAGACCATCTTTGAATATGAACCCCAGTGCAACGGAGCCGCCGACTACGAAGCCGTCGCGGCATTTCTAAACAAAGGTGATACAGCCAGCAAAACACCCCATTCAATCGCTGATGATACAACGGAAATAACAACCGAAAACACACCGGATGACACCCCCCAAGAGCAATTCAACAAACCCACTGATGCTTCAGACAAAATAGACCCTGTCGAAGAAAATAAAACGGGTGTTTTGGACGAAGCAAGCATCGAAAACTCATCCGGAAACTGAACGCTTATCAAACTGAAGTTTGAACTCCTACAGCGCATAAAAAAAGACCGCTTCGTGGATGAGAGGAAACGGTCTTTATTCTGCAGGTCGTAAATCAAACCGACCTTATATTTCAGGTACTCTTTTGATTATGTTCTTATAGGGAATGCTTGTCAATATCTTTTTTGTTATTTTTTCTATTCTTCTGTCATCGCGGCGGGATTTTGCAACAAGTCTTTGATCATTTCCAGAAACTTGGCCGCATAAAACTCATCGACTACGCGTTGATCAAACGCCAACGCGGCATACATCATTCGCCGCATCTCAAAGCCACCGTCAATCGGCATCACCGCTTCTTCAATATTGCCAATCGACAGAATCCCCGTTGCCGATGGCGGGCTGATTGCATAAAACGATTCGATCCCGTACATCCCCAACCCCGTCAGCACCATATTGGCACCATCGAAATCATCGGGCAACAGCTTATTGGCCCGTGCTTTTTCGAGCAGACGCTGGCTTTCATTCGCCGTTTCTATCAACGACCTATCGTTCATCTGCTTGAGTACCGGCACCACCAACCCCTGCGGTGCCGCCACGGCAAACCCAACGCCAATATTCTCAGCGATGACCAGATTGTTACCGGTTGGATCAATCGTCGCCGCCATCAGAGGATATTCTTTTATGGCGTGGGCAATCGTATAGATAAAAAAATCGTTGGTCGTTACACGCACTTTCACCCGGCGGCAATACTTTTTTCGCATCGCGACCAAATCCGTCAGATCAACCCGCACCCGAAGATAGGCACACGCCTTGTCCCGCTTGGACTGGTGCATATAATGACCGATCAGCTTTTGAATCCGCGAAAGCGGCAATTGATTGTTTTTTACAGCGTCTGTCAAGAAAACCCTTTCATTTCGCCGGTGAGTATATTCTCTGCAAACACAAAATTCAAGGAAATTTGACGGGCGCACAAAAAGGGCCGGCGGGGATTTTGGTCCTCACCGGCCAACTGCTATAATGAACCCGCTGTTAATCGAAGCGGGGCTCGTTTTCTAAATCTCGCTTCATCCGCATCGCGTTATTCGCCAAATTCTACGGCAATACCGATTGAACTGTCATGCAGCATCTGCTTGCGGTCAACACGCAGAACCTTGGCATTTTTGATGCGGGCATACTGGCCCTTTTCTTTGGCGAGTGTCTGAGTCCGGGGGAAATTGATCTCGATTTCGTTGCCCGCCGCAATCGGTGTGGTCATTGGGATAGAAATAAACGCCCCGCCCTTGCTGACATTGACACTTTTGCCGTTAAAGAAGCGGTTGGCCTCTGGCAGCCAAATACTGATGGGCCAGTTGAGTTCCTGCCGAATATTGTGTCGTTGTTCTGCAACCATACTCTCCATAGTTCGATTCTCCATAAAGTTAGTCAATTTGATCGTTACAGAGGGCTTATCGTCAATGTTAAGCTGGATAATTTAGGATATATGGTTAATTTTTTATATTTTCTTAAAAAATATTGTGTTTGTCTGCGGAGAAAACAAAACACTCCCTATTATCGGCCTTAGTAAAGACACGGAAATGGTTGTTTGGGAATGTAGCGTTCTCCCCACCCCGTTCAGCATCTCCACGGCCAAGCACAGCTTGACCGTGCCACCCTTTTCGAAGCATTTGTTCTGATGATGAAGCAGGTGTCCGGATGCAAGATCGTCGGCGAACCCACCCAAGGCAGTTCCGGCAATCCCAAGCCACATGATCTGGGAAATAGAGTTACGGTCTATTTGCCCTCATGGAAAGCCCTGCTGCCGGATGGGATCTGTTTTGAGGGTAAAGGCATCCGGCCGGATATCTTGGTAAAGGTACAGTCCAATCAAATTACCACAAAAGACCCGGTTATCGAAGCCGCTTTGAAGGAATTAAAGAGGGGTGAGTAAAATATCTCTTGAACGCAACGACCTGTTGGATTATATATAAATGTCAGTTTCAACGGACATAAAATTGGCAGGGAATGGCAATGACAGGCGTTTCAGGGAAGAAATATCATTTTGTTGGGATCGGGGGGATCGGGACGAGTGGGTTGGCTAAGATGCTGATCGGTAATGGGGCTGTTGTGTCGGGGTCGGATATGGCCGATAGCGGGGTTGTTGACAATCTGCGGCGGATGGGGGCGATGGTTGCGATTGGGCATGGGGCGGAGAATATCTTGCCGGATGTCGATGAGGTGGTTATCAGTGCGGCGATTACCGCGACAAATCCGGAACTGGCACGGGCCTCGGAATTGGGGCTGACTATTCGTAAATACGCCGAGATGCTGGGGATGCTGATGGATGGGTATGCGGGGGTCGCCATCGCGGGAACGCATGGCAAGAGTACGACCAGCGCATGGCTTTCCTATGTGCTTACCCAGGCCGGGGCAGAACCGAACTACATCGTTGGGGCGGATATTCCGCAACTGGGCGGTTCCAGCGGGGTTGGCAATGGCCAATGTTTTGTCGCCGAAGCGTGTGAATACGACCGCAGCTTTTTGAATCTGCGACCAGACGCGGCTGTCCTGTTGAACATCGAACAGGATCATCTGGATTACTACCGCGATATCGACGATATTCTCGATGCGTTTACCGAATTCGCTTCCGGCGTTAAGCCCGGCGGCGTGCTGATCGCCAATGGTCAGGACAAAAACACCGTGCGTGTTCTCCGCCGCTTCAAAACGGAGCCAAAAATCATCCAATACGGGCTGGATGCGTATTGCGACATTTCTGCCCGCAACCCAGCGCTGGCCGACGGCTGTTATGAATTCGATATTTACCACAAAAACAGTTTGTTGGGGCGAACACGGATTTCGCTGCCGGGGGCGTTTAATATTCTCAACGCTTTGGCGGTTACGGCTGTGTGCATTCACGCCGGACTTGACGGGGAAACGATTTTAAAGCATCTGGGCGGGTTTACGGGAATCGACCGGCGGCTGATGTTTAAGGCGGAGATTGACGGGGTTACGATTCTGGATGATTATGCTCATCATCCTACGGAAATCCGGGCCTCGCTGAAGGCGATTCGTGAAAAATACTCGCCGGAGCGGATTTGGTGTGTTTTTCAGCCGCATCAGTACAGCCGCACCCGTTTTTTGCTTGATGATTTCGCGGAAAGCTTTAAGCTGGCGGATATTACAATCGTGCCGGAAATTTACTTCGTGCGGGACACCGCCGAGAGCAAGAGCAAGGTCAATGCCGAGGCGCTGGTCGAGCGGATTGGCCAACAGGGTTGCGAGGCCTTGTTTATCAATGAATTTTCGGGTATTCTGGAACACTTAAAGAACAATGTCAAGACCGGCGACCTGGTCGTAACGATGGGCGCCGGAACGATTTGGAAGGTCGCAGATGAGTATATTCAGTGGTTTAGAGGAAATTGTTAACGAAAACTGCCCGCTGGCGGCACACACTTGGTATGGATTGGGCGGAGCGGCGGATTATTTTATTCTGCCAAAAACGACCGAACAGTTGAAAGCTGTTGTCCTGCGATGTCGTGAAAATCAGTTGCCGCTGCATCTGCTGGGGTTCGGCTCCAATCTGCTGATTGGCGATGAAGGTGTGCGCGGTGCTGTGATCAAGCTGGAGTCAGAGGAATTCTGCGGTTTTGAGTTCAGGGACAACACCCTGCTGGCCGGAGCGGGGGCAAACCTGAATAAACTGGTGCTGGACTCGGTTCGTAAAGGACTCAGCGGGCTGGAAGCACTGACCGGAATCCCCGGATCAATCGGCGGTGCCGTTCGGATGAATGCCGGCGGCAGTTTCGGTGATATCGGTTCATCCATCAAGAGCATTACCGTGATGGACAAAGAAGGCAACATCTTCGAGAAAGAAAAGCCGGAGTTAGTCTTTGATTACCGCTGGTCCAATGTAACAGCCCCGATCATCCTGAAAGCAACGATGGAACTGACCCAATCGGACTCGGAGGCGATGCTCAAAACAGTTAAAGAGGTGTGGATCTATAAGAAAAACTCGCAGCCGCTGAACACCAAAAACGCCGGCTGTATCTTCAAGAACCCCCGCGGGATGAGTGCCGGGGCATTGATTGACCGGGCCGGTCTGAAGGGAACACAACTGGGCGGCGCCGTCGTCAGCGAAAAGCACGCTAACTTTATCACCACTGAAAAGGGGTGCAGCAGTACCGATGTCAAAAAACTGATCGAGTTGATCCAGACTAAAGTAAAAAGCATCCTCGATGTCGAGCTGGAAACCGAAATTGAGATTTGGTGAGGGGTTTCGTTGTTTAGTAAAGGAACCACGAATGAACACCAATGAACTTGGGGCGGTCGAGCCGCAACCAAAAAAGAATGAAACCACAGATTACGCCGATTTCACAGATTTTTTTAGACAGGATTAACAGGATTTATAAAAAAGTTACTGTACAGTACACCCAATATCAGTGTGTATTCGTGGTTCTCTTTTCTGCAAACGGCTACTCCAGATGAAGAAAGATATTTCACAATTGAAGATTGCTGTCTTGGCTGGTGGGATTGGCAGCGAACGGGAGATAAGCCAACAAAGCGGGCAGACTATTTATGACGCCCTTCTTGAAGACGGGGCGGTCGTTGTTTTGTCGGATATTACGCCGGACGACATGGAAATCCTGGATGATCCTTCAATCGATGTTTTTTTTCTGGCTCTGCATGGGGAGTTCGGGGAGGACGGGGAACTTCAGGCGATACTGGAAGAGCGGAAACTTTGCTTTACAGGAACCGGCTCTGAGGCCAGCCGAACGGCATTCGATAAACTGCTCAGCAAGCAGGCCTTTTTTCACACCCACCTGCCGATTGCGAAACATTTGATCGTCCAAGCTGATGACACACAATCCGACCTGGCCAACCACCTGAAAAAGCTCGCTTCAAAGTTCGTCATCAAACCACTCCGACAAGGCAGCAGTGTCGGGATTAAAATTGTCGATGACGCCGAAGTTGCGGCGGCTAAGGCCATCGAATGCTTTAGCACCTATGGCGACTGTATGGTCGAAGAGTTTATCAGTGGGCAAGAGCTTACCGTGGGCATTGTCAACGACAAGGCGCTGCCGATTATCGAAATTCGCAGCCAAACCGGGTTTTATGATTACGATGCTAAATACGCGGACGAAGCAGCTACCGAATACCTGTTTGACACCCTTGAAGATCCCGTGCTGGCGGCGACAATCCAGACGATGGCCCTGACTTGTTTCCACGATTTAGGATGTCGGCATCTGGGGCGTGTGGATTTCATCTTAACAGAGGGCCGGGTTCCCTATATACTGGAGATCAATACCCTGCCGGGCTTTACGAGCCATTCTCTGCTGCCGATGGCGGCGGCTAAGGCGGGTGTTGCGGCACCGGCACTGTGTCGGCAAATCGCTGAGGCGGCGTGGAAAGACTATCAATCTGAAATCTCAAATTTCAAATCTGAGATACCCTAACGATGACACGAAAAAAGAAAAAAAAAGGCGGCCTGCAGAGCTTTTTCGCAAAAAAGAAGAAAAACCGCTCAAAGCGAAAAAAAACCGCTTCGTTTGTAACCGGTCTGAAGATAGCACTGTCGATACTCTTTTTAACCATTCTGGTTGCCGGCGGCGCGATTGGGCTGATCTATATGGATCGCTATGTCAATTTTAACCGTTATGTGGATAACACCGGCGAACCGCAAACCCCCGATGGGTCATTGAAACTAATGGATCCGCCTATCTGGCTGAATCAGGAGTGGGTGGACACACTCATCGCAGCCGCTGGCGGCAGACGATTTCCACTGGATCAGGCATCCGCCAAAGCTGTGGCCGAAAGACTAAGTACCCTGTCCTGGCTGGAGAATGTGCAGGTACAGACAACACCCGAATACCTGACGGTTAAGGCGGACTACCGAAGACCGGTTGGATGGATTCGGGCGGGTCGGAACCAAAAGGTCTATATCGATACGGATATGACCGTGCTGGATTACATCCCGGTTTCTACCATCCCCGTCATTGAGATTCGAGGAATGGCTTCGTCCGGCATACCCGGACCCGGGCAGAAGTGGTTGGCGGATGATGCGGCGGCGGGCGTTGAGCTGCTGAATTGGCTGTACACGATGGATCTGCACTTTCAACATGAAAAAGGGGAAAGTGGGGAAGGCACAGCGTCTCTGCTGGAGAAAAAAATACCGGGAAAACCCCTGCTGGATGAAATCGAAAGTGTTGATGTCTCCAACTTTGCCGCACGCAAGAGCCGTTCAGCATCGAACCTTGTGCTGACTGTTACCGACGGTACGAGGGTCTATTGGGGGGCCGCCTGGGGGCAGGCGAATGTCTATTTTGAGGCCGATGAAAAAGATAAACTGGCCCGGTTGTACCAGTTCTTTATGGATCACGGCGACACCCTCACAGGGACGGCGAAATACATCGAGTTGCGCTGGCCGCAGGACAGTATTCCAAGACCGCGATAGTTTTGAGTTACAAGTTTTGAGTTTTGAATTCGGGATTTTCGACCAGCATTTCTAAGCCGGCCTTTAGATAGACATAGTGGTATGAAATATCGTACTCATCGCACAGGGATTTGAATTTGCTAACGGCTTGTTCGCAAAGCGCGTTTTCTTTTTGCGTGTCCCCCTTGCATGAAAAAATGCGGCAGCCGGAAAAACGCCTATGGTACACAGCGCATTTACCGTCAATACGATAGGGACAGATGCCGGTTGTCATGGTCTTGATATCCGGGCCGATATGATGCTGAAAATAGATCAGCTCCGGCGTGGTGATATACAGCCGATGGCCGAACGCCTCAAAATCACAGCAGTCGCCGCAGGCCCGACAGGATGAGTCCATTTCGGCAAGCTGCTCATCGAGCCAACGGTAGATGGCCTCAACTTCTTTTATGATTTTAGAATCTTGCTTCATCTCGTTTTTCAAGTCCACCAACGAAAGTTATTCACCGCCTCTATTGCTTTCGCCCCATTGGGGCTTATCCGCTTTTTCGGACTGTTACCGGATGCTTACGCATCCGGCTAATTGACTTATTGCCCCTTCGGGGCATGATTTGTCCACTGCCAACAGTTTCAGTTATCGTCCCACCACTGCTTCTGGTTTTTGATCTGTTCGATCTCCTCGAAGGAGTAAAACTTGCCACGGTTGATGCCGGGGCAGCGCGCCGCCGCCATGTTCCACTGGTCGGGCGTATGCAGATTGAACGACCAGAACGGCCAGGTGCGACACTGATTGGGACGAACCGGATAGACCGCACACCCGCGGCAACCGTCTTTTTTACGGGTCAGAAAGATGCAGTCTTTGGTCTTTTTGTCCTCTTTGATACTGTATTTACGGCCGATGCGATTGAGGTGTTTTTTCTTTACTTCTTCGACGCTCAGGCCCAGATGTTTGGCCAGAAACTCGATTTCTTTTTTGGTGATCCAGATGTACCCCTCCTCCGGCCCCGCACAGCAATCGCCGCAGCCGGTACACTCAAAATGCAACCCTTCTCGATACCATTTGTTATCAGTCTTCAGGATTCAGTCCTCAGTCTTCAGGTTCCGTAAAATCAGCGCCCACTGCCTTATTTGTAAAATTTGAGTTCTCTGCGGCAAAAACAAAAATCTGTATCAACCCGTGTTATCGCCTCGTGTTTCCATGGTCTCGGAGTATTTCTTCTCATAGACACTCGCCCTGCCGAACACGCACCCTATTGTCGCCAGTACTATTTTAACATCCGTCAGAAATCCCGCCGTCTCAACATAGTCAACATCAAGAGCCAGCTTGGTCTCGATGGTTATTTCGCCGCGGCCCGAAATCTGGGCAAGCCCCGTCAGGCCCGGTTTAACAAGCAATCGCCGCTTCTGTGTCTCGTTCCACTCAGCAATCTGGGCCACATAAAGGGGCCTCGGGCCGACAATACTCATCTCGCCTTTGACGATATTAAATAGCTGCGGCAGCTCATCCAGTGAATACTCACGAAGAAATTTTCCGATTTTTGTCAGCCGAGGATCAACCTGTGATTTTGGGCTGGCGCCGAACGGGTCTATGCCCGTCTTCATGGTACGAAACTTGTAAAGCATAAACGGCTTAGCATTTTTTCCGGCCCTTTCCTGAGAGAAAATGGCTTGCCCTTTGCTGGTCAACCTTATCGCAATAAAAATCGCGACGAGGACAGGGAGTAGCGCAATTATCGCCAGCAGTGAAAGGAGAATGTCGAACACCCTTTTAACGAACCTATACATTGATCTGCTCCAACAGTTTTGGCAATTTGGACAATGAGTCAATCCGGTAGTGGGCTTTGGCTGATTCTTCCGGGGCCGGGGAAGTGTGGAGGCGGTTTGGCCGGACTAACTGAATGGTTTCAAATCCCAGTTTGTTCGGCGCGATAAAATCCTTTAGGAGGTTGTCGCCCACATAAACACACTGCCGGGGCTGCAGGGCCATCTCGTCGAGCATCTTATCGAAGGCCGCGGTCGATGGTTTCCAAAAGGCCCGGCCCAATTCTTCGGTGAAGACCGTGAAATCAAAGTATTTTTCGATGTCAAGGGCGCGGGCCTTTAGCTTTTGAGCCGGCAGGAATCCATCGGTAATCAGGGCCAGTCGATAGTCCGCTTTCAAGCCCTCAAGGACCGCCCTGCTGTCGGCGGGAAGGGTGATCTGCGGCGGATGACAACGCAGGGTATCGACCCATTTGCGGATATAATCAGAATCATAAGAAATCGCGAGCTCCTCGAGGGTCGCGTTAAATGTGGTTTTGTGGTTGCCCCCTGTAAAAACCGCCCAGAGCGTACTGAAAACGAGCGTCTCGTCAAGGTTGTAATCTTCAGCCATCACAGAGGCAACGGCGGCCAGACCACTTTTGTAGTAGTCCAGCTCATCGTAGAGCGTGTCGTCCATGTCAAAAGCAACGCATTGAATCATTTTTAGATCACCTGTCATACTGTTTTTCCAGCCCGAAGGGCTAAGTTATCTTACACCAAGTCGAATTAATCGCTGCGTCTATTATCTTTCGCCCCCTTCGGGGGCTTTGTGGATCTGAGTGTCCGTAATCCGTAGGCTTACGCCTACGGCTAATAAACTATCGTCCCTTCAGGACTTTGCTCGATATTTCGGCCTTTGGGGCAGTTGAATCTGTAACCACTGCTGTTGCGTGGGCGCAGGCAAGATGCCCATCGGCTTCTCACACGGCCAAGGGCAGCTTCTTGACCGTGCCACCCCGCTGTTGCGTGGGCGCAGGCAAGATGCCTGCGTTCGGTAACTGCATCGTCATTTTGGGGAGACCGGCCATAATTCTTCTGGACAGAGACCCGTGAATTCGATACATTGTTACCGTTTAAGGGCAACCGTTAATGCCCGCAATTATAACAGGTTACGAGAGTGAGTTATGGTAGAAGAAAACCACCAAAAATGCAAGCGTTTTAATATACTGTTCACCTGCATCGGCCGGCGCGTATCGCTGTTGAACACCTTTCGGGGTGCAGCGAAGGAACTCAAGCTGAAAGCCCGATTTTTCGGCACCGACATAACACCGCTGAGTGCAGCGATTCAGTTGTGTGATGAAAAATTTGTCGTCAAAGCGGTGGACCATCGGGGCTATATCAACCAACTGCTCAAAATCGTTCGTGAAAACTCCATCAAGCTGCTCATCCCGACCGTTGATCTGGACCTGAAAGATCTGGCTGAAAATCGTGAAAAGTTTGAAAAACTCGGCTGTGCGGTTCTGGTTTCATCGCCAAGCGTGATCGACATCTGTCAGGATAAGAGAAAAACTTTTAAGTTCCTGACGAAAAACAACTTCGACACCCCAGAAACAATGACCGCCCGAAGGCAATTGGCTCAAAAGCGAATCAAATTTCCGCTGTTCCTAAAACCCTGGGACGGATACGCAAGCCGGGGAAACGAAAGGGTCAAGAACAGAAAAGAGCTTGCATTCTATGGAAAAAAAATTCCAAACTGCATTGCCCAGGAATATATCACCGGCGAGGAATACACCTGCGATTGCTATGTTGATTTCGGGGGTGCTGTTCGCTGTGTCGTGCCGCGCCGGCGTATCGAAGTGCGCAGCGGCGAAGTGAGCAAAGGCAAAGTCGTTAAAGACACAACGATTATGAACAAAACCGCCGAAGTGGTCAAAGCCCTCAAAGCGGGTCCGGGCATCATCACCGTCCAACTCATATTAACACGCGATAAGCAGATAAAATTCATTGAAATCAATCCTCGCTTTGGCGGCGGTGTGCCGCTGGCAATTAAGGCCGGTGCCAACTTCCCAAAATGGATACTGAGTGAGCTGATCGGCAAAAAACCACGCATGAAATTCGGCGGTTTCAAAGATGGTTTGCTTATGCTCCGCTACGACGGGGAGGTCTGGAAATAAAATTTAGAGGACATTTATATGCTTGATCATCTTATTGGACCCTATAAGGAGATAACATGGATCGTGCCGTTTTGGCCGGTCTTAGTCATTGCCTTTGCCGCAGCGCTGCCGGGGACCTGGCTCTGTAAACAACTTGCGCTGAAATTGGGCGTGGTGGACAAGCCCGACGGTTCGGTTAAAACCCACGCCCATCCGGTGGCGTATCTTGGCGGAATCGGCATATTGACCGGATTTGCCGCCGGCGTGATTGCGAGCATCCTTTATGTCGGACAGACCGAACCGTCCGGCGGACATCTCAAACTGCTGCTGGGCATTCTGGCCGGCGCCTCGGTGGCCTGCTTCGTCGGCGTCGTCGATGACCTGCTGGATATTAAACCGTCCAAAAAACTGCTCGGTCAGGTCCTCGCCGCGGCGATCCTTCTGTCGGTCGGGATCCGGCCGGATTTGAACGCCTTTCTAAGCCCATTTGGGATTGAAATGTCCGGTCTTCTGGAAACGATTCTGGTGATCCCAATCGTTATTTTTTTCGTCCTTGGGGCCACCAATTCGCTGAATCTGCTCGATGGACTGGATGGATTGTGCGCAGGCGTTACCGTCATCATTACCGCGGCGATGCTGCTGCTTACGGTTCATCTGGGGACTTGGAACAGCCATGACATCGGCGATCCGGTACGGCTGACTGTCAGTGGCGGGCTTTTGGGGGCGGTTCTGGGGTTCCTGCCGTTCAACCGGCATCCGGCAAAAATATTCATGGGCGACGCCGGAAGTATGCTGCTGGGGTTTGTCGTCGCGGCAATGATGATACTTTTTGCCACCCGCAGCCCGCGATGGTGGATGGCGTCGATTTTAGTATTGGGTCTGCCCATACTCGACACCGCCGTGGCACTGGCCAGGCGGCTTCTGAACAAACGCCCCCTGTTCGTCTCAGACAGAGGCCATATTTACGACCAACTGATCGACAGAGGGATGCCGCTGAAAAAAACCGTCCGCATCTGCTACCTGCTGTCAGGACTCTATGCCCTGCTGGGAATACTGCTCACCCAGCTGAGAACACGATATGCCGGCGTCGTTTTTTTGTTGGTGATTATCATTTCAGCGGTGATCGTTTGGAAAAAAGGGTTCTTGAAGATGGAGGGATTGCGAGGTGTGGTCAAGGAAAAGAACCACGAATGAACACTAATAAACACTAATTTTAACCACGAAAAGCACGAAAGTACACGAATATATTTATCCGCAGATTTCGCAGATTTTCGCAGATTTTTAAAAAACTAAGACCGTTATGACTGTTGCGAGGCGCAGGCAAGATGCCTGCGTTCCTTATAAGGGCATGAAAAAAAGAGGCGATCTATGAAAATAATACATTTATTTCTAAGTAAAACACAAAAAATCCGCGGTAACAAATGGTGGGGTGTTGTGTTTTTATGTTTATCGATGCTGCTTTTAATCGCTCTGCCGGAAGCGATCGCCTGGCGCGACGGCAGCCGGTATATCCGTTTTTTCACATCACCGTTTGCCGTTGTCTTTCTGTTGACTGTTCTTTCAACCCTTGGCGTATTTTATGCCCTGTTCAATAACTATGGATTGGCGTGGGTTTTGACTTTTGTGCCGGTCTGTCTTCTGGCACAAATCAACCAGATGAAATACGCCAACAACAGCAAGCCCCTGTTTCCGTGGGACATTCTGATCGTCTGGGAGGGGTTGAAAGCCGCCGGTTCAATGGCCGACCCGACACAAATCGTCTCACTGACGCTGGCGGTCTCACTGGCATTCCTGCTCGCCGCCGCAGTGGTCATCTTTATGCTGCCCAAATTCTCATTCACTGCATTTAGAAAAAGAGTGCTGCTGTTGACAGTTAGTGTGGTGGTCTTAACGGCGATGGGAGTGGGACAGCGATTTCGTGTTTGGTTCCCCGAACCGGCAAACAACTCTGTCCGAATCGCTGACCTGGACGCCGAATACCGCCAAAAGGGGTTTCTGATTGCGTTCTTGAACAATATCACCGGCCTTCCCAAAATCCATGTCGAACATTACAGTGAAGAAACCATCGGCAAAATAGCCAACGGCCTGCCAAAAACAACGCCGGATCAAAATGCGTTTCAACCTGATATTATTGTGTTTGTTTCAGAATCATTTTTCGACATGACCAAACTGCCCGGCATAACATACTCCAGGCCCGTTAATCCGTTTTTTCAGGAACTCAAAAAACAAAACGGCATAAAATGGTTTTCGCCCAGCTTTGGCGGCCAGACCGCCAACGCGGAATTCGAGATGCTTACCGGTTTCCCGCTCGCCCTGTTTTCGCCTCAGGTCGTACCGTACCGCCTGTACCTTCGACGAAAAACTGAATCCATCGCGAGCGTTTTGAATGCGGCGGGTTATAAATCCTTTATGATACACCCCTATTATAGAAACTTCTGGAGCCGTAACACCGTAATACCCAACCTTGGGTTCAATGCATTCATCGCACTGGAAGATATGAACCATACCGACAAGAGGGGCCTCTTTACCTCCGATGACGCACTTGTCTCTGAGGCGATCGATATTCTGGAAAGCCAGCAGCAGCCGGTCTTTTTGTACCTAATGACGGTCCAGAACCACTATCCGTTTGAGGCAGGCAGATATGATGATTATGACGATGCGATTCAGGTTCATTCTGAAAAGTTAAATGAAGCCGAAAATGGGATATTAGAGTCCTACGCCAATGGCATCCTTGATTCGGACCGTGCGATGCGGCGGATTGTTGACTATGCCAAGGCGCATCCGGACAGGCCGACGCTCGTCTTGTTCCACGGCGACCACCTGCCAACGCTGAAAGGCAGCGTCATCTTCCAAAAGCTCGGCTATGAATTGGACGATGGACATCTGGCCCGCCATGAAGTTGATGGGGTGGTGTGGAGCAACTATGCCATCGAATCAAACGATAACGCCGGCTATCAGATGTGTTATCTGCCGATGAAGATACTGCAATGGGCCAAACAGCCGATGAGTGTGTATTTCAGATTCCTCGAAGCACTCTCAAAAGATTACAGCATCATCCACACCGGGGGTATCTACGATTCAGATGGCAAAAAAATAGCCGCGTCAGAGTTTTTCTCGTCTGAAGCAGGCTATAATTTGAGGCACTTAGTTTATGATCTTATGTTCGGTGAGGCCTACTCAACGAAGAATGATTATTGATTAATGATTAGTGATTATTTTCAACCACGAAAAACACAGAAGAACACGAATTGAAAAAAAGGAACCGCAGGATTTCGCGGATTAACGCAGATTAAAAAAACAAAAACAGAACCACCCCGGATCAGCAGGCTCCACACACAAATATTTTAGATGGAATGTTTCAAATGATTGGAAATTGGAAACCGCAGATCAGCATCTGCGTGGGCATGGCCGGCCCTTGGCTTCTTACACGGCCAAGGGCAGCTTGACCGCGGGCACTCAGCGAACCAATGGACGCGGAGTATTTAGATGGAATTTACAGGGCGACAAGGATGCTAAAGCCGCTGTTGTTGCGCAGCGCAGGCTGGAAGCCCGCGTTCGGTTAAGGACGGGAGTTCGTCGCATCCCAGACGCTCACCGTGCTTCTGACCAGTACACTGGTAGCGATTTTGTCTGAATCGGGCGAAAAAGCGATGTCCCCGACGACGGGACCGGGGAGTCCGAACTGGGTTGTCTTTTGGCCTGTCGCGGCGTCCCATATATAAAGCCGCTGGACCGGCTCGGTACTGGCGGCCAGCCGAGAACCGTCGGGGCTGATATCGATGGCAGAGATGACCTGCTTTTTTTGCGGCACGGGTGGGTATTTGGGAATCTCAAATATCCTCAAAAGGTCACCGGTTACGATTTTGAAGGCATAAATAAACCGCACCCGCTCTCCAAAATAAGCAATCTCACCGTCGGGCGAGAAAATGACATTGTCAAACCGACTGATGTCTTCGAGATGTTTCCTGAAAACCACTTCCTTTGTATCCGTGTTCACAACAATCGCCAGACCGCCGGATTTCTCACCCGCGACGGCAATCAATTTCCCATCATTCGAAACGCCTGTCTTGAAAATTTTTATTGTTTCAGCCGGCACTGAAAGGATTTCGGTCAACTCTAATTCCGGGCCGATCAGGGCTAATTTGTTTTCATTATTCTTTACCAGGAGAACCGCAACGAAGGAGCAATCCGCCGAGGGGGCGAGCATTTGGCACTCCGTGCCAAACGGCAGCGGGATTTTCTTGATTTGTTTTTCGCCCTTTAAGTCCGTTACGACAATCGTATCCGGCCGGTCGTTGGGGACATAGAGGATTTTGCCGGCCGCCATCGGGCAGAGCATTTTGGCATTGGGCCTGGCGACCGTGGGCCACTTGTTCAAATCATTCCAGTCCCAGGTGTACACCTCGTTGGCTCCTGACAGGACAACCAACTTATCGGCAGCAGTAAAAACACCCCTGGCCCCCGCCGCCGGTCCGCGCAGAGAATGAAGCAGATGGGTCTTTGAGCGTGAGATAAACATCGCCAGCAAAAACACCGTGACGATGACGGCGGGAAATAGAATGATTTTTTGTTTTTTAGTCATGGGGATAGCTCGCGATTGTTGATTGTTGATTAAAAACAGTCCACAAATTTCACAGATTATTAAAAAAAGGCAGTGGGCAGTGGGCAGAAAAAAGAACTGCGAATGGCATGAAAAGAGGGTTTGGACTCAACACGGCCAAGCACAGCTTGACCGTGCCACCCGCGCGCCACCCGTCGGCCCTGGATTGTACAGGCAGGATGCCTGTGTTCCGTTACCGCTTGGGTATGGCCGGCCCTACCTTAAAATAATTCGGCGTGAGAACCTAATCGCACCAACTTTAATACTTTACTGTCTGCGATATAAATTAACAACCAATCGCCGGATAGGTGGCACTCGCGGCAGTCGGTGTATTCGCCTGTCAATTTATGATCTGTGTATTTTTTGTCTAATTTTTTACCGGAAGCAAGAAGAGAGACGACTTTTTTAAGAACCGGGATATTTTTTTTCTGCCTGACAGATTTCTTAACATCTTTCTTGAATTGTGAAGTTCGCTCGATTCGCTTCATTGCTGCTTAGCTCTCCAGGTCTTCAAACAAATCATCTACACTGGAGAAACTTACCATCGACTTGCCTTCGCGCGCATCAGCAATGGCGGCAGCCGTCGTCTGGTTAGGAACTTTCAAATCGAAAGGAATCCCCTGATGGAAAACGATCTGCCTGAGGTAAATCGCAATCGCATCAGACATGCTTAAATGAAGCTTGTTCAAGACCCGAGATGCCTGCTGCTTTGTCTGACGGTCTATTCGCGTATTTATCGTCGCTGTCTGGCTCATTTTCTTCTTTCCTTATTCAACTAAAAACCGATGCATTTGTACTTCAGATGTAACGCATATCGCACTACATATAATATACACTATTAAATTGCAGTCGTTCAACAAAAAGTTGGCCGTTTCCCAATTTTTCCAAAAATAACCCGTTTTAGGCGATTAAAAGGGTGTTTCAAATGATTATTGATTATTGAATAATGATTAATTTTAACCACGGAAAGCACGGAAAAAAATGTTGAATTATGAATTTTTAATTTTTAATTGAGGAACCGCTTCGCGGGTCAATTATCACAACATCCGCGTGGGCACGACCCACCCTACATACTAAAAACTAAGAACCACGAATTCACATGTAGATTGTAGATTGGATAGTGTAGATTGTAGATTGAAAACTATGAAAAAGATAGAAAGGGTTTTAGACGGGAGGATTTTAAAAAACAGAAAAAGAACCACTAATGCACTTGGGGCGGTCGAGCCGCAACCAAAAAAGAATGAAACCACAGATTACGCCGATTTCACAGATTTTTTTAGACAGGATTTATAAAAAAGTTACTGTTCCTTGATTCCCTGCATAACATCTTGTTAAATAAAGAATTACAGCGTTACGGCTAAAAAATGATGCATAAAAAACAAAGATTTCTTGTTTTTGGGCTGATAATGGGGGTTTTAGCCCTCCGTCTTCAGACCTCAGAGTACTCATCCACCGATCACACAGATTTTCACAGATTTTTTCAGACAGGATGTTTCAAATGATTATTGAATAATGATTAATGATTAATTTTGACCACGGAATACACAGAAGAACACGGAAACAGAATTCGCGTGGGCATGGCTGGCCCTACATTATTATCTTTCGCCCCCTTCGGGGCTTTGGCGGCTCTAAGTACCTGTCAACCGTAGGCTTACGCCTACGGCTAATAAACTATCGTCCCTTCGGGACTTTCCCGGTAGCGCAAACATTAAACGAAATTGGTATTATAGTATAGTCATTAAAAAAACAACGAACTACAAGATTGTATTACACGGGTTTACACACTGACATGTGAACTCTTACTTTCCTGTGAGATTGATGTCCATTTGCATGGGTGCGGGGACATAGTCGCCGGCGCGGAGGCGCTGGAGGCGTTCGAGTTCCCGGATGGCCTGGTACATCTGTCGCTCAATCGCTGTTTCATACCGCAAGAGGTTATCCATTTCCAGTTTCGACGGCAGCGAATTGATTTTCCGGATTCGCTGCAGATGCAATTCGTTGTCGGCCTTGTCCTTTTGGAGTTTTTTGATCTCACGCGTCACCTTGTTACTATATTTCTGGCAAAAGTCCATATGCACCTGCCAGATCTGCTTGTCGGTGTGGCCCCTGGCAAGCATCTTTTTATGGATCTGCGGCGGCGTTTTGATATTTAAGCTGTCCTCGGTTGTCAGGCCAACCCTGACGGTGGGATAGCCGTCCATCTTGTGGACGATGTCTTTGGGGTCGATGAACTCTTTTTTGAGCCACTTCCAGTTCTCTTTGAGGTGGTAGGTGGTCGCGATCTCCTGACCGGCCTCACAGGACCGCTTGAACAACTGGTATTGATCGCGGGCGGTCTTGACGGCGGCCTGTTTATCAGCGATGGCCGCGTCGATCTGAGCATCGGACAATGTGCTGTCTTGGGCGTAGTAGTCATCGGTCGTCGCGTCGAGTTTTTGCCGGAGGACGCCGACTTCATAGCGGCTGGCACGGCGCATCCGCCAGTAGCAGGCGGCGATCTTTTCGATGAGAATCTCCTCTAAAGGGCCGGCGGGGCTGAACTGGGCGACGAGATCGGTCAACAGTGCATCGAACTGCCGGGCGTCTTCGGCGCCTTCGCCCTGGGTAATGACGACCTCTTTGGCCAGAAGCCCATGCCTGAGCGAATTGCGGGCGGCAAGGGTCTTGCCCTGCGCCGTGTTGGGGCCAGTCGATTTTAATGCATTTTGACGATTTGCCAGTAATTGTTTTTCAGATACAATCATGATTTGGGGCCTTCTTAGATTAGGGTAAAATAAATTCCGTCTTTAGCGGTGGGCACGGCCCACCCTACATTGCACAGGCAGGATGCCTGTATTCCGTTAACAACGCATTACAAATTAACAGAATTTAAAACCCTTACAACCCTAAAAATTCGGCTCGAAAATGAGGCGGTTACAGCTGGCACAACATACGACACAATAAGACCGATTGGCACTGATTGGCACTGGAAAAAATTTTATTTTTTTTTCTTACAGCGAGAAAGAGATGTCAGAAAAGAGAACCACGAATGTTTCAATTGATTATTGTTTATTGATTATTTTTAACCAGGAAAAACTAAGAACCGCGAATTCACTTGGGGCGGGATGTTTCAAATGATTATTGAATAATGAATAATGAATAATTTTAACCACGAAAAGCACGGAATGACACGAAAAGAAACAGCAGTCTTGAGTCCTGAGGCCTGAGAAAAATTGAAAACAGAACCGCTAATGCACACGAATTGACACGAATTAAAAGAAAGAAACCGCGGATTGACGCAGATTAAAAAAAAACATTAACCACGGAGAACACGAAAAGCACGAAATAAAAATAGATTATAAAAAAAAGGCAGTGGGCAGTAATCAGGAAAAACTGAGAACCGCTAATTCACGCGAATGGAACTAAGAACTCATCATTGTCAGGCACAGAGGCCTGAGCTACTTTAACTGCGTGGGCGGGGCCGGCCCTGCATGACTCACACGGCCAAGGGCAGCTTGACCGCGGGCACCCGCCACCCGTCGGCCCTATATTCCTATATTCCTGACTTTAACCACGAACACATTGCTTTTGACACCGTGGCTGTCGATCTGTGCTGCCAGCTGGAAGCCGCATTTTTGATAGAGTTTATTGGCGGCTTCATTATCGGCTGCGACCAGCACTTTCACCTTTTCAATCTGTCGTTTTCGGCATTCCTCAAGACCCGCTTCGGTGAATTGTTTCGCGATTCCCTTGCCCCTGCCCTCGGGAGCCACTACGATTGATAATAATTCGGCATCAGGCAAATTCATCTGCTTCATTTTTTTTGGATAGAAAAGATTTGCCCCTATCTTTTTGATATTTTGAATGGAAAGCATTCTGCGAGCTACTATAAAACCGAATTTCAGGCCCTTTTTCCATATCACGAATTTGTATAGTTTGGAGAGATTGCTCGAAAACGCTGCAAAGCCCAACACTTTATCATCTTCGAGGGCCACAAAGCCAAAGCTGTTTTTGTCTTCTGCGATTGACTCATATAGGGCCGTCACAAACCCCACCCCCAACGAGCTGATAAACCCGGTGGATATGCCCTTAATATGCAGATTCGCAACCTGAGCGGCGTGTTGTTTTTTAAGATTCGTTATCATTTTGCGTCTTGACCACCCGTTTCCCTTTTTCGGTTATAGAATATTTCTGATTTGCGGCTCTTGGTTTGTCAGGATTGCACATGGCAATTAAACCCTCGTCCAAGGCCGGCTGCAGATAGCTCTTTCGAAAGTGTTCACGATCCTTTAGCCCAAGTTTTTCTTGTAATTGGCGGCGAGACAATGGTTTATCAAGCATCTCAAGTAAATCAACAACTTGCGGGGTACTTGCGGGGTGCTTGCGGGGTGCTTGCGGGGCGACTTCAAGGGTAACTTGCGCGGCAGGGGCGTTAATCAACCGAACTTGGGCCCAAAAGAAATCGCCCTTCTCCTGAATATCAAGGCCAACCTCGGGGTAATCCCGCATATATTCGCGGATTCGGACAAAGCCGGTCCCATACTTTTCAATATCGCCAGTCAGATAAAACGCCTCTGCAATCAACTTGTTTCTAATCGAAGAGGTATAATCGTCCCGCTGCAGATCTTCAACTTTGAGCCGACCGTACAGCGTACCCGGATTCGTGAACACGATCCGATCATCAAATATCTTGACAATGATATCCGACAAATTTTTGTAGTCGCGGTGAACCACCGTATTGAGCAGAAGCTCCCGTAACGCTTCGATAGGATACTGCCAGCGTTCCTTTCTTTGAAGGCTGCCGTCAAAATCATAGGAGAGATTGATATGCTTCTTGATGAAAACCATCGCCTGTTCAACCGCAGAAAACAGCGGAGCATCAACAATATTGTCATCTATTATAGTCGCCTCTGACTTGAAACGGCCAATGCGAATCTTACGCTCCGGATCACCAAAGAGCAGCTTTGCGGCAATGCTCACCTGCCCACCACGAAGCAGGCCCAGTTTAGTGAGACTCACGGCAATATCACCCGTCAAAAACATCCTTCCACCCTCATTGACACGCAGGAAGAACCTTTCAATCAACTCCTTATCCAACTCTTTCAGTGATATCTTTGCGGGATACGCATCAAAAGAAACCGACAATGACTGCTGCTGCAAATCGACAATTTCTTCAACACTAAGCAGATGGTTGCTGTTTTGAACTCGCTTATAGTATCTTCCTTTACAAGCAACCGGTTTGACTGGAAATTCGCTTATCTCAAAAATCAGAATTTGCTTGTCATCCTTTTCCTCAATGAACACTTTTGGAAAAAGCTGGGGATATGTGGCCTGTTTAATTTCGTTGAGATATTTCTGGACAGTCTCATTGGCAAGCTCTACTCCGCAAACCCGCCCCGAATCCTCCACCCCTATCACAACCTTTCCGCCATCGGTATTGGCAAACGCAACAAGCGAGACAATGGTTTCTTTTCCAAATGACTTTTTGTATTCAAGCTGCTGTGATTCTATATCAGGCATTTATCGCTTTCTCTTTTTTGACTTTTTCATCTTCGACCGCCACAAAGCCAAAGCTGTTTTTGTCTTCTGCGATTGACTCATATAAGGCCGTTACAAACCCCTCGCCCAATGAGCTGATAAAACCGGTGGAATACCGGATATGTGCAGCTTCGCTGCATCTTCTAAGTATGGGTTCTCTAAAAAAGCTATCTTCATTTTGTGACTGCTTTTTCTTTTCTATTGTTCAAAACTTCAGTTTCAATAATCTCTATATACTTGTCA
>NBLM01000115.1 GCA_002084585.1 Planctomycetales bacterium 4572_13
TCATTTTTGGCTGGGCTTTTCGCGGCCGCTTCCAGCAGTAGTGCCGCTATGCCCGCTGTATGCGGAACAGCATAGCTGGTCAGGCCCCGTCCGTTGGCGTCCAGTGTGGACCAGAGGTCGTCGCCGCTACTGGTCGGTGCGACGAGTCCTTGTGTGGGTGCGGCGATTTCCGGTTTCTTGCGGCCATCGGCGGTGGGCCCTTTGTTGCTGGCTGAGCCGATTTTTGAATAGCCGAGGGCGTTCGGGTCATTTTTGACGAGTCCGGCGGTGGTGATACCGTTATAGATGTCGCCGAACACTGTTACTCGGGGCGATGAATTTCCCGCCGCGGCGGCAAAGATGACATCGTAGGTTTCGGCGTAATAGTCATATATCTTTGACCAGCCGGAATTGCCGTCGGCAATGGCGATCTTCTCGGGCAGCTGAATCCCGGTCATAATGACCCGGCAGTTGCTTTTTTTGATCAATGTATCCAATGCCTGTGCGATCTTGCTTGGATAAAGCTGCTTGTTGGAAAACCGTGCGCTGTGAAGAGACGCCCCCGGAGCGACACCAATTTGATTCGGATGGGTCGGTGAGCCGACCGACAGGATAATGCCCGCCATGTGGGTATCGTGTGAAGAGCGGGAGAGACCGGATTCGGTGAAATCATAATTTGTCGCCGCCGAACCGAAGCTCCGCTCAAAAGCGATATGGCTGGCGCGAGCATTGCCCGCCGACAACAGGCCGATATTGACCCCGGCTCCGGTAACGCCCTTTTGATGCACGGCGTACGCATTGATACCGTACTCGCCGAGGGCCTCTTTCAGGGCGAATACCGAACAGGTTATCGACAGGAAAATAAACAGCGATATAATGTTGCTGGGTAAACTCCACCGAGATGATTTTCGTAGTTTCATCATCCAATTTTTGGCATTCCGGCCCAGATCAGCAAGATTCCGAAAAGGGCAGCGACAACGCCCCAGAGCCGGAGCATCCAGACCGGGCGTGCGAGCCACCAGCTTAGGTAGGTCTTGATCTTTTCGAGGGGCAGCATACAGAAGAGTGTTGTGCCGCTGATCATCAGGACACCGAGAATAATAATGAATAGGGACCATCGGCACTCTCTGGCGAAAATCAGAAAGATGATTCCTATCGTATTTTTCAATCCGATGATGAGATAGACCATTCTTCCTTTATTGAAAAAGCCAATCGTTTTTTTCATCCAGTCGGGTTTGAACAGTACCGTGATCGCCCATGCGGCCGTCAACGCCCCTACAACACATACGAAATATGCCATTTTGTCCATCGTTTAGCCCTTTCAAAACGAATAAAATTGTCTATTCATCGAGTTTTTCGACCATGTCCGAAGCGATTTCAACGCTGGCGGCCTGCCCGAGCATATCGACCTGTAAAATCAGTCGCATTTCTTTCGGCGTTTGGATGACACTTCCTACAGTCCCCGCCAGCGGTCCGGCGGTTACGCGGCAGTGTTGGCCGACTTGCATAGAGTTATGCGGCAGGACGGGTTTGCCGAGTTTGAGCATTGTTTCAATCGGCTGCAGTTCCCGAACGAGCTGCGACTGGTCTTCGACCGGGATTAAGCCGGCGGTTCGGTTTGTTTTAAGAACTTCCAGCCGCTGGTCGTCGCCGCCGCAAAAAAACAGATAGCTTGGAAACAGCGGCAGCAGCGAGCGAATGGTTCGCCCGCGCGACTTGGAAATCTTCCAGTGCATCGGCAGAAAATAAGGTACTTCTCTGTTGACCAGTTGACAGGCCAGCGCTTTTTCATTTCGCGACTTTGTGTGCGCCACCCACCAGTCGCCTTGGAAATCAGCAATCGATTTTTCTTCCGGCCAAACAAGCGGCGGGTTTTCACTGAGTTTCAGCATGGTTGTTGATTCCACAAAAGTTTACTATTTACCAGACGGTTGCGATAAGATATTCACAGTTTTCGGTAAATTGCATGACACCATTAAACGCGGCTGGAATCAAGAGAGTATCGCCTCTTGTAAACTCTACCGGTTCGGCATCTTCCGCTGTGATCCGCCCGGATCCGTTCAGGATGAGCAGGACTTTCATTTGTTGGGTCAGCAAGACCTCGGCACCGGGGACTTGGTGGCCCTTATCCACTTTGAATTCATCAGAATCCACCAGCCGCCCAGTTGTTTTGAGCGAAAGGTTGTCTCCGGTCGGGTCGAAGTGAATACACTCCAAAGCATCTTCAATGTGCAGTTGTCGCCCCTGGCCGGTAGCCGGATCGACCCGGTTCCAGTCATAGACGCGGTAGGTCGTGTCCGACGGTTGCTGAATTTCCGCGATGAGCAGGCCAGCGGCAGGTTCCGTCCGCGATGGCCCCGGCAAACTGTTGTTTTGTTGTGCCGGGTTTGAGTCCTTTATAAATAACCGCCCCCGGCTGGGTGTCAATGATATACCAGCACTCGGTCTTGGGCTCACCCTTGGCCATGCGTTTGCAGGCGGCGGCATCCGGGTGTACCTGTACGCTTAGAACATCTTGCGCATCGAGAATTTTGATCAATAATGGCAGGGGCGGTTGATCGTCATTGTTGCCCGTGATGGCCGTGCCAAACTCAGCGATAACCTGATCAATCGTTTGTCCAGCCAGCGGGCCGTTGACAACGGTGGATTTATCACTGGGAAGATCCGCCAGCTCCCAGCTTTCGCCGATTTTGACATCTGCGGGAAGGTCTTTGCCGAAAACTTTTTCGATCTGCCGGCCACCCCAGATGCGTTCTTTGAAAATTGGCTCAAATTTTAAGGGATATAGATTCATATCGATATTGTAGCGGTTTTGAACATGATGTCCAGCGACTTTATTGGGGTCATCGCCGAAGTGAATTAGAGGGCCGCGATGATACCGTCGGCGATGGAGCGGGCGATACGATCCTGGAATTGGCTGTCATCAAGCAGGGATGCTTCGGAGGGATTGGTCAGGTAGCCGCACTCGACCAGAACCGCCGGACACGCTGTTCGAACCAGCACACGAAAATCGGAATTTCGTATTCCCTTGCTCGCAAGCCCTGTTTGTCCCATGGCCTGTTCGACCGCGATGCCGACCTTCTTGGAGGTCCAGCTTGCCGAGCGGGCGACATAAATCGTATATCCGTTTTGTGAACTGCTTTGATGAGCATCGGCATGAATAGAGACAAACAGATCGGCCCCTGCCCGATTAGCGATGTCAGCCCGCTCATTGAGTTCGATAAAGATGTCGCTGTTGCGTGTCATAATCACCCGCACGCCGCGATTTTCGAGGTGTGAGGCCACTTTGCGCGCGATACTTAGATTGACGGTTTTTTCATAATATCCGTGATAGCTGGTTGCCCCGGGGTCTTTTCCGCCGTGACCGGGGTCGATAACCACCGTTCCGGAGGCGGTTTTGGGACTGAATGTTTTGTACGAGTTCAGGGTGATAGCGGAGCCGCTGATAAGATAGCCGCAAATTTTCGGGACCAGCAATTCGGAGACATAGGTTACGCCCCCGACTTGTGTCGTGGTTCCCATTGGGCAAATCGCCGTTCCGTTGACATAGACCCGGCCGCCCTGATGGGTAAACAGCAGGACGCGGTTGTTTGCGTTTTTCAGTTCGTAATAGGGCGACCCCGCCTTTTGAATGGTCAGTCCCAGCCGTGCCGCAAGCTGGCTAACAGAAACGCTATAGGATGGTTTAGTGGTAATGTGGGACTGATAGCTGGATCCCCCGCAACCAGTTAGTGTAAAAGCACCCACAAGGGCAATGATGACGATTAAACATTTTTGGATACGCAACAGCCAATACTTTCAGGGATAAATTACAATTAGTCCGATAGTTACTATTGCATCGACTAAACCCGCTCAATCTCTTTAGTTTTGTTCATCGTTTGGCAATTCGGGCAAACGCCGTCAATGTGAATTTGCTGGCGTTGCACTGAAAACCCCTTTGGCAATTCGACCAGCTGCGTTGAAATCCCGGTTAGACAATGAGTTTGCTTGCAGTGAACGCAGGTGAAATGCGGGTGGCATTGACGCTCGCCACAGTGGTGGGCCAGTTCAAAATGCGAGGTTCGGTCGTCCAAATAGGCCTGATGTACCAGATTTTTATCGAGAAGTTGTGTCAGTGTGCGATAGATGGTTGTCTTGTTCGGAGCATCGGGACCGATTTGCTCAGCGATTTGCTCCTGCGTGAGCAGGGTGTCGGTTTTCAATAGTGTCCGCAGGATCGCCAGTCGCGGTTCAGTCTGTCGAAGATGAACCGACCCCAGCAGTTCGGTGGCCCTATGATTCATTTTTTGCTCCCTTTTTTCGGCAGAAGACGCAGGTGTGGGACTCGTGTTTTCCGTCGGGTCCGACAAACAGCAATGGAAAGACAATATCACTCGCACAGCACGGCAGCCACACCGCCAAAAATAATACAATAAACATCCCCAACAGCAGGGTTGTGGTCATATCGGCGTGGGTATTCATCAGAATATGCGCCGACGATGCCCAGGTACTCAGCAGAACATGGCTGGCGTGCGGAAGATGGGTGGTCGGTTTGAAGTAGGCCAGCAACACGCCAATAATCGCCGCCGGAAAGACCAGATACCACTCTTCGACAAAGCCCAAGTGCAGTTTTGCGTGGTGTTCTTCGCAGAGTTGCCCGTCAGCGTGTTCGTGCAGGGCGGCATGGGTTGGGATGGCCGCGCCGAGGATGCTTTCGCCGAAATACGGCAGGACGCAGTCGCTTAGCGTGGCGACCCCGATGGAACCGACGATGCCGATGATGAGAATGAGCAGGAAACTTTTCACCTTGCGATGAATCTCGAACAACGCGGCGGTAACCATCGCGCTGAGTAGGACATGCAGCGGGTGGAACACCGAAAACAGCGTCTCCGCCTGGTTGCTGAACCATTGCCGGCCAGCCAGCATGAACACAATGCCCGTGGCCGCCCCGAGCAGCGTAAAGGGCAGATGCTTTTTCAGTTCCACCCCGATCAGTTTTGTTTTGTCCAGCATTCCCATAAAGTATATATTCCATCAACAAATTGAATTCGTTTATGCAACCAAGTCGTAAGAGAATACTACACTATTTGCAACTAAGTTGCAAATAGTACTTAAAAAAACTTCATGCTCTTCCTGATCTTCATGGTTAAAGTTTTCTGTAAAAATCTACGAAATCCGTGGTTTCTTTTTAGACATTAACAGCCGTAACCAGTATTTCGACACTTCCGCCGGCGGGCAAGGCACCGGCTTGGATCGCCGCACGAGCCGGATAGGGTTCGGCAAAAAAGGTCTTGTAAACCTCGTTGACCGCCGAAAAATCGCCGATATCGGCCAGAAAAACCTGCGCCTGCACGACATTGTGCATCGACATATTGGCCTCCATCAGGATTGCCATAATGTTTTTTAACGCCTGTTCGGCCTGTGCGGCGGTGGGGCCATCGACCATTTTTCCGGTTGCCGGGTCGATACCGAGTTGCCCGCTGATGTAAAGTGTATTACCCATCAGCAGCGCCTGTGAATACGGTCCCATCGCCGCCGGGGCGATGTCCGTCTGTACTGCTTTTCGTTTGGTCATTTTTGTCTCCGATATTAGTTGTTAGAGTTCGAGCTTTAGCTTGTTCTGTTGCGCTTTACACACTAAAGTGCGGACTCTTACTATGTTTACACTTACTGTTGTGTATCGCGTTTTCGTTTGCTTAGCAGCAGGAGGTTTCGCAGGGCGTCGGTGTCTCTTGCGGCGAACCAGCGGGTGTAGAAGTCCTTTTCCTGTACGATCTGGGCGATGGCCATTAAGGCCCGTAGGTGGTAGTTTCGCTCATCTTTCGTACCCGCCAAAAAGAATACGGTTTTGACCGGATCCTTTCTTTTCGCCCTCGATTACCACATGCGGAATCGCCAGCCCCGTTTCCAGCACCGTCGAACCCTCGGCCTCTCGCGCCAATAGTTTTTCCACAAGAACCTGCTTATCAATATCGAGTTTTGCGCCCAAAGCCGCCGCGGCCTGCTCGAAGACCTCTTGTGCGGTTTTTTTGCCCTTTAAATCGAAGAGGGTGCAGTCGTGCAGCAGGTGGTCGAACCGGTCGGCGATGATATTATCCCGCTCGAACAGGATATCCCGCAGTTCATTCTCCAGCGTGGGGGATTTGATCTCCCTGTCCGTAACCTGCTGAACCACCCGCATCACCGCCGAATCTCGTTGGACCTGCTTGGCGGCGTAGAGTTTGTACCACACGGCGCTCGCAATCAAAAAGCCGCCGCTGATGCACAGCGGCACGATGCCCATTCCCAGCAGTAGAACCAGATACACCACAATCGTGGCGATGGGCAGATACGGGTAGAAAGGCACTTTGAATTTCGGACGGTAGGTCTGGATTTTGCTCTGCCGCATCAGGATGACGCTGACATTGTCCATCAAAAACATCAGCAAGAGCAGCGCCGAGGCCGTCTTGACCAAAATCTCCAGTTCCAGAAAGATGATGGAAAGAATCATTAGCCCGCAGGTAATCAAAATGCTGTGTGCCGGTGTGCCAAATCGCTTGCTGACCTGTGCCAGTTGCCCCGGCAGCAGATGGTCCCGGCTCATCGCCATCGGGCTGCGCGATGCGGCCAGAATGCCGCCGTTGGCCGTGGTAACAAATGCCGCCAATGCTGCCAAACTCAACAGTACCATGCCTGTTGTCCCCATAAACACGCCCGCCGTCGTGGAGATCGGAGCATCCGATGCGGCCAGATCCGTACTGTCCAGAACCCCGATGGTTACAAAGACGACGGCTGCATAGAAGAGCGATACCACCGCCCAAGCCAGCAGCATCCCTCGCGGCAGTTGCCTGCCGGGGTTGCGGACCTCTTCGGCAATGGTGGTAACTTTTGTCAGTCCACCAAAACTGACAAAGACTGCACCGGTCAGTGCCAGGATCGTCCATGTTCCATGTGGTGCATCGGCGGCAACAAACGGATGAAACCGCACCGGGTGAACGCTCGAAATCCCCATGACGACAAACATGCTTAACATGACGAGCATATACAGTACCAGCAGATTTTGAAATCGTGCAGTGCTTTTGACGCTGACCCAGTTCATCCCGCCAAAGAACAGACAGCACGCCGCGGCGATTATTTTCAGGGCGGAGTCGCTGAGGACATAGCCGTTAAATGCGTAATGACAAAACATCTTGCAGAACAGGGCGATGCCCATGACCGCGAATGCGCTTTTCATCGCCAGCGAAAACCAGTCCGACAACCCGCAGAACAGCCCCCACAACCCGCCGATACTTCGCTTGACATAGAAGTAGGTTCCGCCCGCCCGGGGCATGGCGGTGGCCAACTCGGCCTTGGCGAACACGCTGGGCAGAATCAGCAGCGACGCCAGCATGTAGGATGCGATAATCGACGGCCCGCCGATGCGATACACAATCGCCGGAAGCACAAACAGCCCCGAACTGATCATCGCTCCGGCGGCGATGGACAGTTTGCCCAAACAGATGGTACTGACCATCGGCAATTTTGACGGCGTGCATCGCGGCCACCAGTCCATTATTACGATGGCTCGCCAAATCGCCCGCGAAAAGCAGACACAACTTGCGGCGATGACCTTCGATCCCCATCCGGCGGTGCTGCTGAATCCCGGTCACGCCCCGGGCATCCTGACCCCGCTTTCGATGAAATCGCTGTTGCTTGAATCCCTTAGTGTTGATGTGCTGATTGTGATTAAAGACAGCCTGAAACTGCTGAATCTGTCGCCGGAGGACTTTGTCGATGCGTTTCTGATGGCGAATCTGTCGCCGTCGGTGATGGTCGAGGGACCGGATTTTAATTTTGGCTACGGCCGAAGCGGCACGATCGAAACGCTGCGGAAGTTCGGTGCCACCCGAAACTTTGAGGTGGTCGAGATGCCGTTTGTTGACATTGTCTCTGACAGTGAGAACGCGACCGAAAAATGTTCCAGCAGTTCGATCCGGCAGTTGCTGGCCGCTGGTCATGCTCGCCGGGCTTCGCAGATATTGGGCCGGCCGTTCCGTCTGGTC
>NBLM01000048.1 GCA_002084585.1 Planctomycetales bacterium 4572_13
GCGTGTTGAACTGGCCCCGCTGGTGGACGGCAAAAGCTCGACTTCAACCCTCGAAAAGCTCAAACAGATTGAAGAAAATAAGGATCGAGAAGGATAAATAATGGCTCAAAAGGCAATCTTTTTTGATCGCGACGATACCCTGATCAGCGATTCCGGCTATATGCGGCGACCCGATCAGGTGAACCTGTTGCCGGGCGTACCGGAAACGATGATCCAGTTAAAAAAAATGGGCTATCTGCTGGTGGTTGTTACAAACCAGTCCGGTATCGCACGGGGCTTTCTGACTGAAAATGAGCTGGATAAAATTCATCAGGAGCTTAAAAGACAACTCGCCGCAGAGGGGGCCGAAATCGACAAGTTCTATTACTGTCCCTATCATCCCGATGGAGCCGTAAAGGATTTCAGTGTCGAAAGCAATCTGCGCAAACCAAACGCCGGAATGTTTTTTCAGGCCGAAGAAGACCTCGATATTGATTTAACACAGTCCTGGATGATCGGCGATTCGTATCGGGATATTCAGGCGGGCAAAGCCGCCGGCTGCCATACGATCCTGGTCGATGTACCCGGCAAGATCCGCGAGAAAAAGCCAAACGATGCGGAGCCGGATCGAAAAGCTGTCAATCTTCGTGAGGCCGTCAATATCATTCGGATGCATGTATTCCATCAAAAGGCGAAGGCCGTAAAACAAACATCCGAACAGAGCCAAGGCCCGGAAGAATCGCCCGAATCATCGGAGCCGGAACCAGCGGGCGAGATCGTATCCGACAAGTCAGAAACGATTGCTCCAATCAGTCCGCCGCAGACGCGAACCGAAGAGTTCGCTGATGAAACGCTGGCAACACCGCTGGCTGCTATGCCGAAGCCGGACACTGAAACAACAACCAAGAATGTATCGGACGAGGACCCTCAAACAGCTGAACCGGAGCCAACCAAGGTCTATACAGCTAAAAGCCCGCCCCAAAACAAACCACAGCAGCACGCCGAACCCGGCAGCGAAACGCACCATCTTCTTGAGGAAATCGCTCATCGGCTAAAACGCAAAGATCGAGAGGGACTGTATCAGGAATTCTCTGTCTTTAAACTATTATCGTTGATGATTCAGGTCGTCGCCGTCTTTACCCTGATCATCAGTCTGTGTTTTTGGCTCAGTCCGAAAGTCGGCGGCGAAGCGGCTGTGATTATGATTGGCTACTCTATCGCCCTGCAACTAATTGTCATTGCTTTGCTGATGATGCACTCAAGAGACTAAAGGGTTGAGACTGCCTATGACTTCCAAACGAGTTTTAATCTGGCTTCCTTCGCCGCTGGGCGATGCGATTATGGCAACGCCGGCATTGCGCGAGTTTCGTTCACTCTTCCCGGATGCGTCCATTACATTCCTCGGCCCCGCATTTACCCGGGGCGTTCTTTCGCCAAGTCCGTTTTGCGATGAGTGGCTTGACCTTGAAAAAAGTTTTTGGAAAAATATCCGGCAAATCAAGGCGGGGCATTTTGACACGGCCATTACCCTGAAAAACTCATTCGGTTCGGCACTGACCCTTTGGCTGGCCGAAATTGGCCGCCGGATTGGTTACGCCCGTGATGGACGGTCTTTTTTATTGACAGGAAAAATCGCTCCCCTGCGAAATAACAACGGCTCATTTCAACCCGCGGCGATGATTGATTATTATCTGAAAATCGCTGACCATCTGGGCGGCTGTACGGACACTAAGAAAACGGAGCTATCCGTTTGTCCCGAAGATACAGAGGCGGTGTTGGAAATGCTGCCGCAACTGAAATCGCTGACCGGGCCGCTGGTGATCATTGTACCCGGCGGAGCGTTCGGTCCCAGCAAACTCTGGCCGATTCAGCGGTATGCCGAACTGGCCGACGATCTTTATGATGCCTGCAGCGCGACGGTTATCCTTTCGGTCGCCCCGATTAAAGAAGAGGTCCTGATCGCAGAATCAATCTGTCACAGGGCCGCTTCTGAACCCGTCAATTTAGGAATGACCTCTCTAAACGGCGGCCAATTGAAAGCCCTGTACGCACTGGCCGATCTTGTCATCACCAATGATACCGGCCCGCGACATATCGCCATCGCGCTGGACAAAAACATCATCACGCTGTTCGGTCCGAACAATCCACAGTGGACGCAAACCGCCCACGAAAAAGAAGTCCAGATTATCGGCCAGGCACCGTGTGTCCCCTGCGATAAACCTATTTGCAAACAAGATCAGCACCTGTGTATGGAGTCGATCACGGTCGATCAGGTCTTTGAAACAGCCGAAAAAATACTGAAAGCCAAACACTAAATATGAACCCGCAATTTTTAATCCTGATAGTATTTGCCTACCTGCTTGGGTCGGTTCCGTTCGGCTTTTTAATCGCGAAGGCCCACGGAAAAGACCTGCGGAAAATCGGCTCCGGCAATATCGGCGCGACAAACGCAACCCGCGCACTGGGCAAAAAATGGGGTTATTTATGCCTCTTGCTGGATGTACTAAAGGGCCTTGTCCCAATGCTGCTGATGCCGCTGCTGGGTCTGGTCAATCAACAGGCCAGCCCCGGCCTGTTAGCCATGTGGTTGCTGGTAGGGTGTGCGGCGGTATTGGGACATGTCTTTCCGATTTATCTAAAATTCAAAGGCGGCAAAGGCGTCGCCACCAGTTTGGGGATTGTGCTGGGTCTGTGGCCCTACTACACCCTATGCGGGATCGGGGTCTTCGCCATCTGGGGGATTACGCTTTTGATTTGGCGAACGGTCTCACTGTCGTCCATCCTCGCGGCAATCAGCTTCCCCGTGCTTTTGTTGCTGTCGATCTTTATCTTTGACGCGCCGTGGGATTTCATACAGTTGTGGCCGCTGGTATTGGTGGCCGTTCTAATGGCATCCTTGCTCGTCGCCCGACACACCGAAAACATCAAACGCCTGCTGAACGGCTCCGAAACAAAAATCGGGCGAAAGAAAATGGCCTGACCGCCAAAATCTGCATTTTCCAGAGAGAATTTCTATAAATCAAAACCCGCAATTTTGGCGTTACATTGTGGGCAACGATGGTCTCTAATCAGGTTTTGTTGAATTTGATAGCCCGTTCGTTCAATCAGCAAGGCGCCGCAACTATAACAATAGGTGGACTCGGCTCTGACTCCGGGTAAATTGCCCATATACACATATCGCAGACCGGCCTCTTTGCCGATGTCGTAAGCTCGCTCCAATATGTTCCCATCGGTAACTCGCGTGTCTGTCATTTTGTATTGCGGATAAAAGCGGCTGACATGCCAGGGGGTATCGACGGAGGTTTCTTTAGCGATAAACTCAGCAATGGATCGTAGTTCATCATCGGAGTCATTCTTGCCCGGCACCACCAGCGTGGTGATTTCCAGCCAGATGTCGGTGCTGTTGGCGATATGACGAATGGTATCCAATACGGGTTCGAACTTCGCCTTGCACAGGTCGCGGTAATAGTCCTCCGTAAAGGCCTTCAGGTCGATGTTGATCCCGTCGAGCCACGGCTTTACAAACTCGATTGCTTCGGCCGTCATAAATCCATTGCTGACAAAGATATTGAACAGCCCTTTTTGCTTTGCCAACAGGGCGGTTTCGGCACACAATTCCATAAAGATCGTCGGCTCAGTATAGGTATGGGCAATACTTTTACAACCACTTTGGATGGCCGCTTCGACAATTTTTTCCGGTGAGCACCCGCTACCTTCCAGATCATTCTGGTAATATGGCATCTGGCTAATCTGCCAGTTTTGGCAAAATACACACTGGAAATTACACCCCGGTGCGGCGATGGAAAAACTTTTCGATCCCGGCTGAAAATGAAAGAGGGGCTTTTTCTCGATAGGGTCGCTATTGGCGGCACACAACTTGTCATAATTGAGCGAATACAGGACGCCATCGACATTTTTTCGGACATGACAATGTCCCAATTTTCCGTCTGCGATCACACATCGCCAATTGCATAAAAAACAGCGAACTTTTTGTGCTTCTTCCGGCTCCCAAAGAACCGCTCTTTTTAGTGTTTCATCCTTCATCAAACTCTATTATAGACAAATAGCCGGGCAAAACAAGAAGGGAGTCTTTCAAAGCGGAATTATTGAAAGGGCATCAATGGCCTGTTCTGCGCATAAAAAAAGGGAGGCTGGCACGCTTCTTTTAAGCAAAATGTGGGCCGCACTCCCTGTTGTCGCTATGCCACTATTGCACCCTACCGCGGATAGAGATGCGAAAGGCCTTAATCGCCACGCTGCACCGACAACACTTAAACTATACACTAAAAGCACCCAGAAGTCAAGAAAAACTCCCAAAAGAGGTGGCTATTATTCTGTTTTTATCAGAACATCCAAGTACTGAACGCCCCATTGCAGGGCCGCTTGATGCGTATGGAAAAACAGGTCCAGACGGTTGCCCTTGATGGCTCCGCCGCGATCGGCGACCTTGACCGGCTGGCCATTATCATAGCCCGGGATCACCATTTCCGTCCCAAATCGGTACGATCTGTCCGCCGCAACAAAGGTATCACCCGGCTGGATACGATGGTTATTGGCCGTAATGCCATCTGAAAAAGCGCCACAACATTGGCTGCACGGGCAATATCCTGTTACACGCATTCGCACCGTCCGCCAAGGCCCGTTAGCTTCGAGATTTGCATGAGCATCTGCGGCAACATCCTGCATAAGTGCTGTGATCAGCCGCTGCTCCCGCACTGTATCGCGGAGGAGTTGCTGCTCAGGTACAATCGGATTTTCAGGCAGAGTCGTCGGCAATGTTACCTGAAGAGAAACGATGGGCTGGCCCGCCGATACTATTTTCGGAAAGACAACGCATGTCAATATCGCACCCGCTACAATGAGGGCCGCAACAAGACTGATCGATCGTTTTTTGCTGCCGCGTAAAATGGTCGGCTTCTTCACCATCACGGATCCCTTTCCAAATCGCACAGCTAATGCAGAATCCTTGTTTCTGCTTTAGACTGTTTATTTTGTACTTAATGGGAAAGGCAATCCGTAGCCAATACACCCCCCGACAAACAGAAACAATGCCGTTTCTGTTATGCCATCAGCATACCTAATAGAAAGGCACAAGTCAAGTTTTTTTTAATGATTCGGCCAAGTTCAGGGGCGATAAAACGGCACTTTTCGATGCGGATGAATTGATTTTTGGAAGTCGTTTGATTTTTACAAGAAATGTGGACTCTTGAAATATAGTCCCTTTTTCAAAGGCCGTTATTTGAACGAAAAAAGCCGCAAACAAATACGCTCACATAAAAACAAACGAGCCGCAGGCATCCTTGCCCACGACTCCTGCGATACCTATATGAGTGCATACAACAACCCCTCGGGATCGGCGCACAAAGCGAGCGCTAAATGCTTTTAGTGATTACTCCCTTAATCGATATGCTCGGTGTGCCATCACCCTGCCACTTCTCACTTCAGGTTCTAATTGTATCACTTTGTCAAAAGCGTGCAAATGTTTTTTTGAGTTTTCGAGAATTACTTTTTTCGCTTTCGGCCTTTGCCGTGACTAAGCAGAAAGACAACAATTGCCGTAACAATAACGACAACAAGGACTTCACTGGGAGCCGATAAAACTGCTATCATCATAACTCTTCTGTTTTGAAATTTTTCTGATATCGAAAAAAAATTAACTTTCAACAGGATCCGGGGATTCATCCTCAGAGTCTTGCAGCGTCTCCAGATTCACCGGAAGGTTCAGTGAAAATGTCGAACCCTTTCCGGGGGCACTTTCTAAATGAATTGACGCCGCGAGAAGATCCGCCAACTGCCTGCAAATAGCCAATCCCAGGCCGGTTCCCTCTCCCTTGCGGGTAATGGAGCCATCGAGTTGATGGAACTTATCAAAGATTTTTTCCTGATCCTCATGCGAAATACCCGGGCCGGTATCGGTAATCGAAATCCGCACCGTTGTATCATCCCGCATCACAGCCGCAACTTGGATCCGCCCTTCTTCAGGCGTAAACTTGATCGCGTTGCTCAACAGATTATACAAAATCTGCTGCACTTTTTGAGCGTCCGTATCAATCAGGGGGATATCGTCGGCGACATCGAGGCGAACCTTAATCGTTTTCTGCTCCGTCAGCGGAGAGAAGAATGCCGTCAGGCCCTCCAAAAGTTTGGGGATACTTGTCTTGTCAATATGGACTTCCATTTTGGCCGATTCGGTCTTGGCCAGGTCAAGCAGGTCGTTAATCATATTCAAAAGCGACCGCCCGCTTGAAACGATATTCTCGGCCCATCGTTTCGACTTTTCGACATCCGCCGCGGGCTTTTCCCGAAGCAGTTCGGCAAAGCCCAAAATAGCGTTAAGCGGAGTGCGAAACTCGTGCGACATATTCGCCAAAAATTCACTTTTAATTTTATTCGCCTTGAATAGCTCAATGTTCTTTTCCGAAAGCTGCGATATCTTTGCGTCCAGCCGTTTGTTGGCCTGCTCCAGTTTGTGCTGGGCCTCCATCAGATTATCCAGCATGTGATTAAACGCATCAGAAAGCCGCTCGTACTCATCGCCGGTCTTAATCGAACTGCGCGTATCGTAGTTGCCGTCGGCAATGTTATTGACCTGCGCCCGCAGTTGCCGAATGGGCCGCAGGATCACGCGCTGGACGATTGTATAAAACGCCACCATCGCTCCTGTCGCCGCCAAAAGCCCGGCCACCACAATTAACAGGCGATTCATAAACAGCGTCCACACCAAAGCCGTCGCCGGCATTGTGGCAACCAACACACCCACTTCCTGATTTTTATTGAATGCCGGCGGCAGGCCCTCCTCTGTGTGGCAGCGAAGGCAGTTTTCCTGAATCCGCACAAGACGCAAATAATGGTTTTGTATCCCGGTCTGCCGGCGGCGTTCGGTCCATGCAATGTCGCTGAGCGTGTCGCTGATTCTTACCAGTTCGAGTTTCTCGTTCTCGGTATCCGATAAGCCGAGCGGGGCTTGTTCGGTGTCTTTGTACAGACGAACCCATTGCACAAGACGGTTCGGATCAGTCAATACGATCCCGCTTTCGGATAGCGGGGGACGATTTTCTGATGTTCCTATTTTGAAATGATTTTCGTAAAATACCTGACCGATCGCGCGGCCTGAATCCAGAGCGGTTTTTTCGGTGAGCTTATTCATCCAGAAATAGGGGATCAGAAGTGCTAATATCAAACTAAAAAGAACCGCCCCGCCAAACTGAAGGCGGCACTTTTCCGCCAGCGAAAAAGATTTCCGGGAAACTTTTTCTTTTATGTGCTGATAATACCGCTTCAGTCCCTGCAACATGCAAACTCCTGTGGTAAAACTCGAAGCCGGATTTAGCTTTTTTTCTTATTCCGTATTTTCAATCTGGTGCAAGTGTTTTTGGACACGCAAATTCAGCTCATCCAATTGCGGCTGATCCACATCCGACGGCGCCTCGGTCATCAGGCACTGGCCGCGTTGCGTCTTGGGGAACGCGATGACATCGCGAATGTTTTCAGTCCCCGTCAGCAGCATCGTCAACCGGTCCAAACCGAACGCGATGCCACCATGCGGCGGCGCACCATAGCCCAGTGCCTTCAGGAAGAACCCGAAACGGTCCTGGGCCTGTTTCTTGGAGATATTCAGCAGGTTAAAGACTTTCGCCTGTGTCTGCGGATTGTGAATACGAACCGAGCCGCCGCCAACTTCGGAGCCGTTGACCACCAAATCGTATGCCTGTGATCGAATGTTGCCCGGGTCGGTTTCCAGTTTGCCCATGTCCTCCTCAACCGGCGAGGTAAACGGATGGTGCAGGGAATCGTACCGCTTGGCGTCTTCGTTCCACTCAAACAGCGGGAAATCGACCACCCACACGAATTTGTAGTCCTTCGGGTCAAACAACTCAAGCTCCCGACCCAGCCGCACACGCAGCGGAGCCAGCGACTTATTCGCCACAGCCGCGGTGTCGGCCACAAACAGCATCAGGTCGCCCTCATTGGCCCCAAACCGCTCGACCAACTGAGCCAACTGCTCGTCGGTGAAGAACTTGGCAATGCTGCTCTTGGGAACGACGATGCCCTGCTCGTTTTTTTCGACCTTCATCCACGCCAGCCCCTTGGCACCATAATCGGCCACGAAACCGGTCAGCTTTTTCTCGATGTCGCTGCGGGAATACTTCGCTCCGCCGGGGGCACACAGCCCCTTGACAATGCCGCCCTTTTCGACGGTCGAGGTAAAGACCTTAAACGACGATTCTTTGGCGATGTCGGAGATGTCCTTGAGAAGCATCTCGAACCGCATATCGGGACGGTCCACGCCGTATTCGTCAATGGCCTGATGATACGGCATTCGGATCACCGGGTTGGGAATATCAACATCCAGCACTTCCTTAAAGATGCGGCGGATGACCCCCTCGTTCATAGTCATAATGTCGTCTTCGTCGACAAAGCTCATCTCCACATCGATCTGGGTAAACTCGGCCTGACGGTCCGCACGCGGGTCCTCATCGCGGAAACACCGGACGACCTGAAAATAGCGATCCGTTCCGGCGACCATCAAAATCTGCTTAAACAACTGCGGCGACTGCGGCAGTGCATAAAACTGGCCCTGATACAGCCGGCTGGGAACCAGAAAATCCCGTGCCCCTTCGGGCGTACTCTTGCCCAGCATCGGCGTCTCAATCTCCCAGAAACCATTGTCGTCATAATAATCCCGCACGATCTTGGCCACCCGATGCCGCACAGCTAATTTTTTCTGCATACTTTTTCGCCGCAAATCGATATAACGGTGTTGCAGGCGAAGCTCCTCATTGACCTGATCAGCCGCATCAATCTCAAACGGCGGCGTCTTGGCGGTATTGAGTACCTCCAACTCTGTTACCAGCACCTCGATCTGACCAGTATCCAGACGGGGGTTTTCCAACCCCTCACCGCGCGGTCGAACCACACCCTTGGCGGCAATAACCCATTCACACCGCAGATCGCGGGCCGTTTTATGGCATTCGGTGTCCGCTTCCGGGTCAAAAACAAGCTGCACCAGCCCGTTTCGATCCCGCAGATCGATAAAGACCAGATTCCCGTGATCCCGATAGGAGTTTACCCAGCCGGATAAAATAACGGTCTGTGTGTCGTGTTCCAACCTCAATTGGCCGCAATCATGAGTGCGCTTTAGCATAAAATAACTCTCTTTTCTCAAAATTTCCTGTTGATAAGTCAGTCAGCATACCCCAAATATCCTTTTGAGTCAACGACAATCCCGCCCTGGGGACGCGAGCGTCCCGCCCGCACAAAACTCGCCAAGATGACCGGTACACGGCAATCAACAATCGAGGACATTCTAAGACTTCTGGAAAACGCTGAGAAAATCGACAACAAAAAAATACGAAATTCCGTGTTATCAGTATCGTCAAATGGGAAGATTATCAAGGTGACGAAAATGTCCGACAACAAACCGACAGCACCCCGACACATACAAGAATGAAAAGGAAGAGAAGAAGGGGTCCCCCCAACATTTATCGTAATTCCAAACACTTTACCGCCCTCCCCATCGGTCGGCTTGCGCCGATGTGCTGTTGTATGGCATAAAAAACGGGACACACTCTCTCGACTGCATCCCGTTGGCACAATTTTGTAAGAGTTCACACTTCAGCTTGTTCTTTTACACACTGAAGTGTGAACTCTTACGGTGTGAACGAAACTATCAGAGCAGCTCGTCAATCGCCGCGGTAAGATCGTCCTTGGTGGTCAGGCCAACCCATTTTTTGGCGACCTGCCCGCCATTGAACAGGATTATCGTGGGGATGGCACTGATCGCGTGTTCGACCGCCGCATCCCGATGCTCGTCGGTATTCATCTTGCAAACCGTCGCTTTTCCGGCATATTCACCCGCGATTTCCTCGATAACCGGAGTCAGCATTTTGCAAGGCCCGCACCAAGGTGCCCAGAAGTCCACCAGTACCACGCCGTCATTAATTATCGATTCAAAACTGTCATCCGTCAGTTCAACCACATTTTCTGCCATGATTCACATCCTTTCTGTTCGGGCGAAGATTCATTTTCATAAGGGGCATTCTACCTCCGCATTTTCATTCTGTCAAACATCGTTTTTCAGATTTCAGCCGCCGGTGGGATCTGCACCCTCCAAGGCCGGTCAATGCGGCATCGAGCCGATATGTAAAATTGACATTCCAGCCAAAAAACACTTTACAGAAAATGGAGTTATCGTTACTATTCTTAACTGATGCCGAGGTAGCTCAACGGTAGAGCGCAGCTTTCGTAAAGCTGAGGTTGAGGGTTCAATTCCCTTCCTCGGCTGTTTTTAAGGCGATGTAATATAAAGACTTATCGCTTTTGAAAAAACCAGCTTGACATCCATTCGGCCTGCGTATAACTCTTTGTATAACTTTTGCGAGTCAAAAGCAGCATCCGTTCAAAAAAGATGTGCCGTTTCAAGGAGAGGTGCGTATCGTCTCTGATCTGGTGCGGGCATATGGGGTGTTTGCCAAGAAGTACTAGATTCTACGGGGGAAACCACGGTCGAGGTCGGTAACATTGCATATACAACGGGGGTACTGCTGGACTGCTTTCCCGCCCTACCGGTGGACGAATTTGGCCCCCTGCGGCTCAAGGCCGTACGGGAAGCCATGATCGACAAAAAATGGTGCCGGACCCAGATCAACCGCCGAGTCGGGGTGATTCGACGGATGTTTAAGTGGGCGGTCTCTGAACAGATCGTCTCGCCGGTTGTAAGTGGCTGATCCCGTTTCGTTCACTCGTTTCACTCTTCTATCCCCGGCAATCCTTGACCGATCCGTTGTGAAAAATCCTGATCAGCATCCAATAAGACCGCCTTGTTGTTGATGCGACTGGCTGCTTTCATTTGCTCAAACGGCAGTCGCGTATCGATTACCTTGCGATCGTAAAGAATCGTGTCCAACTCACTGTTTTCGCCTACTTTGCATGGCAAAACGGGTCAAAACATGGCAATTGGCGTAAATCAAACAGTGAGTTTAGGACGGGGTAGTGTGGGTGCTAAAAACCTTGATAATAATTCAAAAACAAAGGTATTGACAGGAAAACAGGGTTCTGTTATAGTCCCGAACACCCAAGCGTCTGTAGCTCAATTGGATAGAGCATCGGTCTTCGGAACCGAGGGTTGGGGGTTCGAGTCCTCTCAGGCGTAATCCGCTAACTTCTTTACCTGCAAGGGGTAATAAAAATAATTTTAATTACCCTATGCGCAAAATCAGGCATCGTATAACCTTTTGTATAACTCTTGCGAGTCAAAACAGACTCAAACAACAGTGTACAGAAAGGAAAAAACGATGGCTCGAAAAACAAAAACACACAAACGCTCCACTGAAAAGGATATCCCCCTGCAAGGGGATGTGCGTATTATCCCAGACCTGGTGCGGGCCTATATGACATTCGCCAAGGAGTACTATGTGGGTCCGGAAGGAAGCTGCACGCGGGAACCGACCGATATCAAGTATGCGATGAAGGTGCTGATGGACGGCTTCGGCGCACTACCGGTGGATGAATTTGGTCCGTTGCGGCTCAAAGAGGTGCGAGAAGCCATGATCGATAAAAAGTGGTGCCGCACGCTGATCAATCGCCGTGTCGGGATGATACGGCGGATGTTCAAATGGGCGGTCTCCGAACAGATCGTCTCACCCGTCATCCTGCACGGCCTGCAGGCGGTGACGGGCCTGAAACGGGGACGGACACGCGCCAAAGAGAGTAAACGAATCCTGCCGGTCGATGAGCGGGATGTCTATGCCGTCCTGGGCTACACAACGCCTGTGGTGGCCGCAATGATCGAATTGCAGCTGCTGACGGGAATGCGTCCGGCAGAGTTGTGTCTGCTTCGTCCGTGTGATTTGGACCGATCCGACTCCGTTTGGCACTACTACCCCGAAAAACACAAGAACATCTATCGCAACATTGAGCGGATCGTGTCCATCGGGCCGCGGGGGCAGGAGCTGCTAACGCCCTATCTGCTGCGGCCTGCCGATTCATACTGTTTTTCACCGGCGGAATCGGACAAACAGCGACGGGAAAAACTAACCGCACAGCGGAAAACGCCGATGTCCTGCGGAAATACGGTCGGCTCAAACCGTAAAACGGAAACGGCAAAAGAACCCGGAACGGTGTATGACAGCCACAGCTATCGAAAAGCGGTGCAATATGCGATTACTGCGTGCAATAAGGTTCGGCGGGCCGAAGCGAAGGCCGCTGGGGTAAAACCAGTTCTGGTACCCAAGTGGACGCCGTATCAGCTAAGGCATACGACGGCGACGAAGGTGCGTAAGGAGATGGGGTATGAATGTGCCGGGGCGACGCTGGGGCATACGAATATGAG
>NBLM01000049.1 GCA_002084585.1 Planctomycetales bacterium 4572_13
GTATCCCACGGGAGATATAGCCATGTCGCGCTGTAGTACTAATATCGAGAAATTTATTGGAAAAGTGAACCTGAAAGAAAACAGGTGGGATATCTTTGGGCCGGAAATATGGTCGGATAGGAATCATCCTGACTGCCGTTATAATTGTTGGTTTTTTGGAAAAAAAGTGTTGGAATAACCCTGTCATTCAATCAATTTTAACAACAACTCCATAGGCCAGATCATGCTTTGTGTTCTCACAGTGTTTCATGGCTTTCATTAGAACGGCATCTTTATTAGTGCTTTTAGCAATGTTCTTACGACAAACTTTACAGAACGCGACATGTTCGGGCATCTCTTCGTCTTTTGGATCATCAATCCAGTGAACCGGCATACCAAAGACCAGTTCATGTCCGTGCTTTTTACTATGTTCTAAAGCCGGTGTAAGAGCTTCATCCGAATCTACACTGCTGCTGATATCTTTATCGCAGTCCTTACAGTAGGCCGAATAGATAAGTTTTTGTTCCTTGCTCATAATTGCTCCATGGTTTCGTCGTGGATAAATTGTTCTGTGAAAATCCGTGGTTATAAAAACCCACAAATTCGGACATCCGTGCCGAAGGTATCGATCCGCACATCTTTGAGTTTCAGGTAATCGTTTAGCGTACTCATTGGTTCGCTGATTGCCGCGCTGCCGTTAGGCCCGAGTATGAGCGGGGCGATGTAGATTTGCACTTCGTCGGCGAGGTTTTGTTTTAGGAACGCTCCGATCAATGTGGGTCCGGCTTCAATCAGCACCTGCTGAATACCGCGTTTGCCCAATTCGGCCAGTGTTTCTTTCAGGTCGCAATGGTCGTTACAGACTCCGACAGATAAGACTTCCACGCCCGCCGATTGCAGTTTTTCGACCTGTGCGAACTCGGTCTGTGCTGTTTGGGCGGTCGTTACCACCACCGTCGGCGCATCGGGAACCGTGATCAGGTTGCAGTCCCACGGCATCCGCAATCCGCTGTCCAGTACGACCCGCAGCGGGGGCCGGTCAATCGTTTCACCGTCGATGCGGACGGTCAGTTTCGGGTTGTCGGTGATGACCGTATCAATGCCGGTCAGGATTGCTCCCATCCGCTTTCGCAGCCGATGCACGGCGGCTCGGCTTTGTTTGTTTGATATCCAGTTACCCTCGGCGGGCGGGTTGGTCCACGCCAGCTTGCCATCGATGCTCTGTGCCCACTTAACCACCACCCACGGCAGTCCCGTCCGGGCGTATTTATAGAACGGTGCATTCAGTTTTTCCGCTTCATCCTGACAGAGTCCGATCTCGACCGCAATCCCCGCTTGCTTGAGTGTTTCAATGCCGCCGCCGGCCAGCTTTGTCGGGTCTTTTGAGGCGATGACGACCTTGGCGATTTTTGCATCGATGATAGCCCGTGTACACGGCGGTGTCTTGCCCGTATGGCTGCACGGCTCCAGCGTTACAAACAATGTCGCACCCGCCGGATCGTGTCCGTTGCGCCCGCAGTCCGCCAGTGCATTGACCTCCGCATGCGCTTGGCCGAAGCGTTTGTGAAATCCCTGCCCGATGACCGAGCCGTCTTTGACGATCACGCACCCCACCGCCGGATTGGGCTCGACACAGCCAACGCCCTTTGCGGCCAGTTCCATCGCCATCTGCATATATTCGGTATCTGATTTCATCACACGGGGATTATACCATAGAACCGGCGGTTTGACAGATTATTTGCCGGCAAATTCGATAGAGGGTGGCACGGTCAAGCTGTGCTTGGCCGTGGGGCAGCAAACAGCGTCAGCGGGGCAGTTTGGGTGATTTTGACATTGGCAAACCGCCCCGTCAGCGATTTTGGGCCGTTAAAGACGACAATGTAGTCGCCTGCGGTGCGGCCGATGAGTTGGGGGTGTCCGCTTTTTTCCTGATTTAGATGCGGTTTCTTGCTGAGGCCCTCGACCAACACCTCGACTTCTTTCCCCAAAAAGCGTTCATTATCTTCGGCGGATATCTCACTGATGACTTCCAGCAGTTTGGCGTTTCGCTGCTGTTTGATTTCGTCGCCGACATTGTCTTCCAATTTTTTTTCCGAATGCGTATCGGGCCGGGGCGAATACTTGAACACAAAGGCGTTTTTGTAGCGGACCCGCCGCACTAAGTCCACAGTCGCTTCAAAATCTTCATCCGTTTCACCCGGAAAGCCCACGATGAAATCGCCGGCGATGGCAATATCCGGCACGATCGCGCGGGCGGTGTCCATCAGGTCGATGTATTCGGCAGCGGTGTAGCCGCGGTTCATTGCCTTGAGGATACGGTCGGAGCCGCTTTGGGCGGGGATGTGCAGGTAGGGGCAGACCTTGGGGTTGCTGGCCATGACCTGCAGAATGGATGTGTCGAACCGGCCCGGATGACTGGTGATGAATCGCACCCAGCCGATGCCGCCGATGTCGCTGACCTGCCCGAGAAGATCGGCGAGTCTGTACGACTTCTCGCCCGCTTTGTATTGATACGAATTAACCGTCTGGCCCAATAGTGTGACCTGCTGAATGCCTTGATCGACGAGCTTTTTGGCTTGCTTGAGTATCGCTTCCGGCGGGCGGGATACTTCCGGCCCGCGCACAAACGGCACGATGCAGTAGGTGCAAAAATTGTTGCAGCCCCGCATCGCCCGGATAAACGCCTGCGACTTGATATGATTGGCATCGGTGTCGTGGGCCAGTTCAAAATCGTCCAGTTTATGGCTGTCGGTGATGACTTGCTGGCTGGCGGCGGGTTGGCGGATTTTTTCGCTGACCGACAGATGCTTGTCATGGTCGCCCATCGCCTCGGCAATCAGTGCCGGTACTTCGTGCAGCTGGGCCGGCCCGGCGACAATATCCACGGCCTCATGAGCCAGCAGTTCATCGCCTAATCGCTGGGCCATACAGCCGATGACCGCCACCCGCAGGTTGGGGTTGGATTTTTTGAGATATTTGAAATGCCCCAGATTGGAAAACACCCGATTTTCAGCATTTTCCCGCACCGAGCAAGTGTTGACAACAATCACATCCGCCGCCTCCGGCGTATCAGTCAGCTCATAGCCCTGCTCACCGAGCGCACCGACGACCAGCGACGAATCCAGCTTATTCATCTGACACCCAAAACTCTTCAAATGGATTTTCCGCGTTGGCATAGACACCGGCAGTATAGCGAAGATGAGCCGACAAATCCAGTGTTTAGCGGATTCGTTCGATGAATTCGGCTTCGTTGATAGTTTCGATGCCGAGTTTTTTGGCTTTTTCGAGTTTGGTTCCGGCGTTTTCACCGGCAATTAGTAAACTTGTTTTTTTGCTGACGGAGGAGCTTGTTTTGCCGCCGTGGTCGGTGATGAGTTGCTTTATTTGGGAGCGGGTGAGGGTTTTTAGTGTGCCGGTAACGACGAGGGTCATGCCGTCGAGGATGTTGGATGCTTTTTCTTTCGGTGCGGCGGGGGTTACACCGGCGGCGAGCATTGCTTCGATGACTTTGACATTATCCGCATTGTGGAAATAGTCATAGATGCTTTCTGCCATGACCGGGCCGATCTGGTCGATAGCGGTGAGTTGTTCAACAGAGGCATCCATCAGTTTATCCAGCGAGCCGAATTTATCGGCCAGGATCTGGGCGGACTGGCCGCCGACATTGCGAATGCCGAGGGCCGCGACGAATCGCCAGAGCGGGCGGGTTTTGCAGTTGTGCGAGTTGGTCGAATCGCAGGGTGTAAATATCGGCGAATGTTTTGACCAGTTTGGTCTCGACGAGTTGTTCGATCAGGGCGGGGCCGAGTTTATCGATGTTCATTTGGCCCTTGCCGACGAAGTATTCCAGCCGTTCTTTCAATTGAGCCGTGCAGTTGGGATTGACGCATCGCAGGTACACGCCGTCTTCGTCTTTTTGCACCTGCCCGCCGCAAGCAGGGCACGCGGTAGGAATCTCGAACGGCTGACTCTCGAATAAATCCCGCTTCTTGATGATGACCTCAACGACCTGCGGGATGATCTCGCCGGCTTTTTCGATGATGACGGTGTCGCCGCAACGGACATCCAGCCGGGCTAACTGGTCAAAGTTGTGCAGGGTCGCCCGTTTGACGGTTGTTCCGGCCAGTTGAACCGGCTTTAGATTGGCAACGGGTGTGAGCGTGCCGTTTTTGCCGACTTGTACGGTGATGGATTCTAAGATGGTTTCGGCCTGTTCGGCGGCGAATTTGTAGGCGATGCACCACTTGGGCGCGCGGCCGGTGGTGCCGAGGAGGTCGTGCTGGTCGTAGCGGTTGACCTTAATGACCATCCCGTCGATCTGGTAGTCCAGTGAGTCTTTGGTTTTTTCCTGCAAATGACACATCGCGATAACTTTATCGATGTCTTTGGCTTTCGTGGCGGTATTGACCGGCAGGCCGAACCGTTTGAGTTTTCCCAGTGCCTCATAATGCGTTTGGGCCAGCGGTGTGCTGGCCTGACCGACGGAATAGGCAAAGAACGCCAGCTTGCGTGTCGCGGTGATGCGGGCGTCCAGCAGTTTCAGCGATCCGGCGGCGGCGTTACGGGGATTGGCGAATTCCGGCTCACCCGCATCGGTGCGCAATTGGTTCAATTTGGTGAAGGCCTTTTTTGGCATATAGACCTCGCCGCGGACTTCGAGTATATCGGGAATGTCCTCGCTTTCCAGTGTCAGCGGAATCGCGCCGATGGTGCGAATGTTGCCGGTAACATCGTCGCCGCGGCTGCCGTCGCCGCGCGTGGCGGCACGGACCAGACGGCCCTTTTCATAGCGTAAGCTGACGGCCAGCCCGTCAATTTTGGGCTCGACCGTATAATCATAGCCGGCGGATTCCAGCCCTTTGGCGACCCGCTCGTCGAATTTACGAAGTTCAGCTTCATTGTAGGTGTTGTCAATGCTCAGCATCGGGATCGAATGAGCGACCGTCTCGAAGCCATCCACCGGCCGCTCGGATACTCGCTGCGTGGGTGAGTCCGGCGTAATCAGTTCCGGATGCTCTTGCTCAAGCTGTTTTAGTTCCGCAAACAGCGCGTCATACTGCTGATCCGAGAGCTGGGGTGCATTCTGCACATAATACAGCACATCATTTCGCCGGATTTCGTCGCGAAGTTTACAGATTTTATCTTCGATGTTTTGAGCCATTGCTGTAATTATAATTTGTTTTTTGCGATTATGCAAGATGCCATAAAAAAAGCCCCTTGGGTAAGGGGCTTTGGGAGTTCGTATATAACCGGTCGATTACGCTCTCGGCTCTGTTTTAGTCGTTACTGCCATAGAGCCATGCTTCGTTGGCCAGTTGGTAATCGACGATTTCTTCGGGCTTGAAATACAGACCCATTTCGTAGGCGGCCGTTTCGCCGCTGTCTGAGCCGTGGACGAGATTGTAGCCGCGGCAGGCGCCGAAGTCGCCTCGGATGGTTCCCGCTTCGGCCTCGTTGCCGAAAGTGGCCCCCATCAGCTTGCGGCTCATAGCGATCACGCCTTCGGCCTCCAAGACCAGCACCAGCACCGGCGACGAGGACATATAGCTGACCACGCCTTCGAAGAAGGGCTTGCCTTCGTGGACGGCATAATGCCTGCGGGCCAGTTCTTGTGAAATCTGCATAAACTTAGCGGCGACCACCTTGAGTCCCTTTTCCTCGAATCGTGTAAGGATTTTTCCCATCAACTGTCGCTGCACCGCATCCGGCTTGAGGATGATCAATGTTCGTTCGGTCATGTCGTTTGCCTGTTTAATGTTAAGTGTCTTTTGTGTGGTTTAGGCACTGCCGGGGATAATGAAGATTTCTACACGGCGATTGGCGGTGTTGCCTTTTTTGCCGGGCTTGTTTGCTTCGACCGGACGATACTGGCCATAACCCTTAACCGCCATGCGTTCGGGAGCAATGCCGTTGGTATCCAGCATCCGCTCGACACTGATCGCACGGTGGACCGACAGATGCCAGTTGGTTGGATGATTTTTAAGCGTGGTCGCTTTTTTGATCGGCATATCATCGGTATGACCGACGATGACGATATCAAACGCTCCACCTTCGTCAGAGTTCATGATCCCGGCCAGGGCCTTAACGGCTTCGGCGGCGCCGGATTTGACAGTGTCGCTTCCCGAATCGAACAGCAGGTCGCTTTTGAATTTGAGCATTCCGGTGGCCGCGTCAAAATCCACCATGTCGCTGCTCTTGGCAAAGTCCTGCAGCAGAACATTCATTTCTGCCGGCAGGGGGGTTCCGCCCTGCAGGAGTTGCGTCTGCATCTGGGCGATCAGGGCTTTTTTCTTCTGGATATCCGCTTCCAGTGCCGCGATCAGAGCGTCTTTGGCCTGTTGGTCGGCTCCGCTCTTGCCGGATATCGCTTCCAGTTCCTGGGTCTTCTGCTGCAGCTGGCCGCTGCACAAACCCAATTCATTTTCCAGACCTTCGATCCGCTGCTGCTGGATTCGATTCTGGGCTTTCAAGTCGTTATATTTCTGTGAGTTTCCACAACCCGATACCGAAATAACGACAACACAACATAACGCCAATACCAATCTTTTACTTCTGTTCATGATGATCTCCTTTTCAACGGGTCAATCCTTTTTGTTTGTTCTATATGTTCTTATCGACAGATGTTTCGCTCCAAGTACAAATTTTGCTTATTTGCGTTTTTTCTTTGCGGGCTTGGCCTTTTTCGGTTTCTTTTCTTTCCTGGCTTTTTTTGCCTTTTTGGTTTTCGTGCCACCGCCGCCACCGCCGGCCAGAGCAGAGAACGCCAGGAGCAACAACAGCAAAACTGTCAGACCACCAATGATGATCCAGATTAAACTAATTCCTGCGATCTCTGTGGTAACCAAGGGTTGCGTTAACGCCGGAGCAACATTCTGAATGGCGGCTGTTAATACAATGGCCGCCAAAATCAAAGCCAGCAGGGGAAAAAACATTAACACGCCAAAAATGTTCGTTCTGGAGTCCACCACCGCCGCCACCGGGGCAGCGATTGGAAGAACGGCTGTGCCCGCACCCATCGGGGCGGTTGTTCTGCCGGCAGATTGCGGGTCTCCCTCGGCCGGCAGTTCCTCCGTTTCGTCGGCCAGCCCTGCTTCGTTTATCGGGAAATCCGCACCGCCGTCGTTGCCATCTTCGGCTCCTGCGGGCAGAATATCGTCGAGAACCGCCCCCAAAGAGGTATCATCCGCCTGCAGCGAAAGGTCCAAAAGGCCCGAGCCGCTGCCAAAGCTCTCCATATTGCTGTCGGCATCCAGCCCATCGAGGTCGTCAAGGTCATCGGCACTGGTTTCGGCCTTGGTGTCTTCGGTTAGCTTATAGGCGTCGCCGGTGCCGCTGAGGATGTTGATGCCGACGGTTCCGACATTGGTGTCGGCCATGGTCAAATCACCACCCATCTGGCTCAAGTCGAATCCGCCTTCACTTTCTTTCTGGTCCGGTTTATCCGGTTCAATAGCCAACTCCATATCGTCAGATCCGGCCGACCCCTCGCCGTCACCATCGTCCGGTTCGAGTTCTATCTCGGCGGTTTCTTCCAACCTGATTTCTATCTCCGAACCGTCCTGAGCCAGTCCCACAGAGCTGACATCCAACCCAATGATTTCTTCGACAAGCGAATCGACTTCTTCGACCTTGAATACCGGATTGCCGGAGTCCATATATTGGCACAGTTTCCCGTCTTTGACAAGCCCCTGTACTTCGTCCTCTGTCTTGCGAAGTTTCTCCGCTACTTCCTGTATACTATAATACTCAGCCATGGATTTATTCCCAAACAAAAGATATAGGTAACAATTTCAGTTTAACACCCTCGTGACTCCCGTCACAATATTAAAACGGCTAATAAATCCGCTAGCTTAATTATAACCCTATAAAACTGGATTGGAAAGCTTTTTTTGCAACAATTTAACGAATCGAACCCTCCGTCGTTATGCCGGGCTTGTCCCGGCATCTTAATTCGACATCAGACGGTTTTGTTTTTTGATTGCAACACCGCTATTTACTCGCTAAACTGCTGTTTTTAGGGCATTTATAGGGGATTATGATGGCTAACGAGATCGTGTTGCCCAAGTTGGGCGAGACAATGAAAGAAGGGACACTGGCAAATATCCGGTTTTCCGCCGGCGATCGTGTCAATTGCGGCGATATTTTATTTGACATTGAAACCGACAAGGCAACGCTTGAAATGGAATCAGAGGCCGCCGGGTTCGTCAAGGCGGTGTTGGTCGAAGCCGGCCAGACAGTGCCGGTGCATACGCCGCTGCTGATCCTCGGTGACGAGGACGAACAACTTGACTCGGCTTATCTGACGCAGATCGCCGATCATGTACGGGCGGCTGTGATGGTCTTTCCATCAGTTAAACAGGTTAGCGATGCGGCGCTGGAACAGACGAGCGCCTCGTTTGCGCAATCGCTTCGTGACGCCGAGGCACAGGCCCGCTGCGCCCCGGCTCAGCCGCCCAAGCCGCAATTGGGCGCGACGGTTCCGCTGAGCCGAACGCAGAAGATCGTCGCCGAGAAAATGGTTTGGTCCAAGCAGAATATCCCGTGCTTTTATCTGAATGTTCGGGTGAACGCGACAAAGCTGGTCGAGCTTCGCTCACAGATGAACGCGAGTTCGGAAACGACGGTTACGATCAACGATTTTGTTATTCGTGCGTTGGCTCTGGGGATTGGACATTATCCGATTATGACCGGTCAACTGGCAGAGGACCATATCCAATTGTTTGACAGTATCGACATTGGCTTGGCGATTTCGACCGACGAAGGCGTTGCGGCGCCGATCGTTAGAGATTGCGGCGGCAAAACACTGACGCAAATCAGCGAACAGACCGGCGACCTGATCGCGCGGACCCTCGCCGGGAAACTGACATTAGAAGACCTCTCCGGCGGATGCATGAGCATCAGCAATCTCGGCGTGTTCGGCGTGGATTCATTCATTCCGATTGTTATTCCCGGCCAGTCATCTATTCTTGGCGTGGGGACGATTCAGGATGTGGTACTGCCAGTGAATAAGCAACCGGGTGTTTGTCAGATTATGAACCTGACGCTGTCGGTCGATCACAAAGTCATCAACGGCGCCGAAGCCGCCCAGTTCCTCGACTTCACAAAAAAACTCCTCGAACACCCCGACGAACTGGTGTGAAAACGCCTGTTGACAATTGTTTGTAGATGTTTACAATTCAAGGTGATTGGTTCCGAAATCGGTTGGTCCGTGATGAAAGTAAGAAAGCGATGCTTAATTTGTTATAAATAAGTGGAAGGAATGATGTGGGCGAATCGGAATACTGGCTTGATTTGGCGCGATATGATCTTGAAACAGCAAAGGTGATGAACCAGTCGAGGCGCTATTTGTATGTTGGCTTTATGTGTCACCAGGTGATCGAGAAATCGTTGAAGGCGTATTATTCACAGCGGTTTAAAAGTGCACCGCCATATACGCATAATCTGAGTTTGTTGGCAGAAAAAGCTGGCTTGTATTCAGTGATGGCGGAGGAGCAAAAGAATTTTATAGATTTTCTTGAACCGCTCAATATCGAGGCGCGTTATCCGACTCAAAAGGATAAATTGCTGGCTTTACTCACCAGTGAAAAATGTATGGAAATCGTCCAGAGAACGGAAAGTGAACTGCAATGGGTTATGACGAAATTGTAAATCAGGTTCATGCGTATGCCAAGCGGGTTGCTGAACGCTATCATCCCAAACTGATCGTGGTGTATGGGTCGTATGCGCGGGGCACCGCGACGAAAGACAGCGATATTGATATTGCGGTTGTGTGCGATTCTCTCGGTGGTGATTATCTGGAAGATGCGGCTGAACTTTTCAAGCTGAGGAGAGATATCGATTTGCGGATCGAGCCGATTTTTGTGGAACCGGACAGTGTTGCTAACAGCTTTTATGACGAAATCCTGCGAACCGGGAAAGTCGTCTATAAAGCGACTGCGTAGATTAAGCACACCACGGCCAAGCACAGCTTGACCGTGCCACCCGTTGTCGCAATTTTAAAATACATGCGGGCGGGCCGCCCGCGTTCCCAGTTTATTTCAACCCCAGCACATCCTGCATATCATACAACCCCGGTTCTTGGCCGGTGATCCATTCGGCCGCGCGGAGGGCGCCTCGGGCGAAGGTGTCGCGGGTGTGGGCGCTGTGGGAGATCGTAACGGTTTCGCCGAGTGTGCTGTAGATGACGCTGTGCTCGCCGACGATGTCGCCGCCGCGGATGGCGTGCATTCCGATGGTTCCGGGTTGGCGTGTGGCCTCTTTACCTTCGCGGCCATGAGTCAAACTGCCGGGATAGTCGCGGCCAGTTTCTTCACAGACCGCTTCGGCCAATGACAGGGCGGTTCCGCTGGGGGCGTCTTTTTTGAAGCGGTGGTGTGCCTCGACGATCTCGATGTCATAATTCTCACCGAGTGCCTTGGCGACGGTGCCGACGGTCGCGAACAGCAGGTTCATTCCCAAGCTCATATTGGTCGCCTGTACGATGGCGATCTTGCCGGAGGCGTCTTTCAGTTTTGCCAGTTGCCCATCCGATAGCCCCGTCGTCCCCATCACCAGCGCCACACCGTTTTTCGCACAATAATCAATCGACGCGTCCGCCGCCTGCGGCAGCGAAAAATCAATCATCACAGCCGCGCTTTCCGGAAAATCAGCCGACAATTTCACGCCAATCGGCTCAATCCCCGCCAGCGGCCCCACATCCTTGCCCAAATCCGGGTGTTCGGTGTAGTCAGTCGTCCCGACAACTTCAAATTGCCCATTTTCACACGCCAGTGCGACGATGCGTTTCCCCATCCGCCCGGCGGCCCCGTTTACAATCAGTGCTGGTTTCATACCAAAATCCTATTTTTTATTTCATTTTACAACGACTGCTGATGATTATAGAATACAACTGAACCTTTAACAAGCAACCATTTTCTCTAATGGGAGACAGTATGATGGCAGATAACGCTCAGACAGTAAAAGGCCAGTATGATATTTCAATTATTCGCCCGGCAATGCGCGATGAGGACTTCAAGCTGCGAGGTGAGGGTTTTGCTCCGGACCGGCTTAAACGCATCAAAAAGGCGTTGCTGACACTCCACACGCTTGAGCTGATGGCCTCAACGGTCTATAAATTCCAGATTACCGGCCAGCGCAGCGAGATGAATCGCCAACTCATCGCCGCGATGTGCAACGAGATGGGCCATTATCAGGATTTTCAAATCAAACTGTACGAATACGGCTTTAAGCCCAGCAAGCTCCGATGGTTTTTCTGGTTTGTCGGCTTTGCGTTCGGTTTCGGCTCTCGGTTACTGGGCAAACGGGCCATGCTCAAGGTCGGTGTTTTCGTCGAGAGCAAGGCCGTGGACCACTATGCCCATCTGCTTGCCGAGATCGATTGGGACGACGAGACCCGTAAAGTTGTTGAAAAGGACGCTGCCGACGAAGACGGACACATTAATCGCTGGAAAGCCCTCTTACAGTCAACTTCGTAGAGCCGGGGCTTACAAAGAAAACATCAGGGCCGCGACAGTTATGGAGCGGGCAAAACAGGAGAGACGCAGTGACGGTTAACAATTCGCTCATTACTTTTCTGGCAGCGGCAATGGCCATTTTGTCTGGTTGTCAGCAATCGGTCACTCAGCCAAAACAGATATGTCCCGGCAAGCCGACGATTGCCCGGGCCGCTGCCGTACTCCAGCTCCAAAAACAGAACGCACAGCCCATGGGGGCCTCGGCTGATTGCACTTTCGCATGGCGTGATGAAAAGGACAAAAAAAAAGAAGAACGCGTCAATGGGAAAATGATATTTGTTCCGCCGGGGAAGATTTTTTTCAGGGGTGATAAATTCGGCGAGATTCGCTTCGGGGCCAACGAAGCCGAGTTCTGGCTGCGGGTCAAGCCGGAGATGGACAGCTACTGGTTCGGTAGCAAGCAGCAAGCGGCCCAATGTGATGAAACATTACTGCTGAATCCGGCCCAAGTCGCCGAGGCACTGGGCATTGTCGAGATAACACCGGACTGGAAACTGTCCTATTACAACGGCTATGACATTTTGAGCTTACACAAAGACGGAAAAATCAAGAAGCGGGTTTATGTAAACGCCTGTGATTACCGTATTGAGCGGGTTGAATATTTTGATGTGTGCGGGATGAAAAAAGTGTTGATGGAATTAGCAGACTATTGGCCCGGAGATGATGGTCTGATGGTTCCGTCAAAGATTCGTATCGGTTATTTTGACTCTTTGGGGCTGGAAGAATCGTCCGTTCAGATCGAGCTCAAGCACATCCGGTCCTTGCCGCCGGAAAAGCAAAAGAAAAAGTTGTTCCAGCGACCGGGTCGCGATGGCTATGAACATCTGTATCGACTGAATGAAAATTGCGAGTTTGAACGCTTGCAGTAGCAGTAATCCTTTACGCAGTTTTTAGCCCGAAGGGCTTTAATATAATAGCCGGTGGTGTAACCACCGATATCGGATACCCCGTGCCAGTTAGCCCCGAAGGGGCGGCATATTCGGGAATTTTGATTCTATGATTTGGAAGGATGTGGCAATAATCGCAGGAAGACCATAAGGTTTTCACATTTTTTCTTTATGTCCTTCATGTTCTTCATGGTTAAAATACGGATACTGTTTTATGATAGATTTTAAGGAGTAAGACAAATGACACCGATAACACTAAAAGATCGTTTGCAGCAGGGTGTATTTTTTATCGACGGTGCGATGGGGACGCAGCTTATCGAGGCGGGCGCTCCGGCGGGCTGTTGTAATGACTACCTGAACATTGAGTCGCCGGAGATTGTCGCCGCGGTGCATCAAAAGTATCTCGATGCGGGAGTGGATGCGGTGATTACCAATACCTTTGGCACCAACGGAGTCGTTCTGAAACGGCATGAGTATGGCGATAAAGTTCACGAGATTAATCTCGCCGCAGCGAAATTGGCACGACAGGTCGCCGGTGATGATAAGTATGTTCTGGGCGACATCGGCCCGTGCGGCGATTTTCTCCAGCCGCTGGGCATGGTCAAACCCGATGAACTCAAAGCCACTTTTGCTGAACAGGCAAAAGGCCTGCTCGACGGCGGTGTTGATGGTTTTATCATCGAAACGATGACCGCATTGGACGAAGTCGAGATTGCGATTGAAGCGGTTCAAAGCGTTTCTGATTTGCCCGTTTTTGTTTCGCTGGCCTACGACCCGGCGGGCGATGCGTTTCGTACGATGATGGGCGTTTCGCCAACACAGGCGGTTGAGCAGCTGGCTGAGACCGGCATCGCCGCACTGGGCTTCAACTGCGGCACGCTGGATATGCCCGGCTATATAGAATTAGCTAGGGAATACGCCAAAGCGTTAAAGGATACCGGCGCTCTTCTCTTGGCCGAACCCAATGCGGGCCGGCCGGAGTTGGAGGGTGACAAAGCGGTCTATAAACTCTCGCCCGATGCCTATGCCGAGGCGATGGAGCAGATTAAAGATGCGGGCGCCGCTATCTTGGGCGGGTGTTGCGGCACAACCCCCGCCCACCTTTCCGCCGCGGTTAAAAAAGTCCACTTAACATTGAAATAGGGGCTGAAGCAGTGGGATTATTTCACTTGATGCTGTGCCCCAAGACGGTATCATTGAGAAATATGTTTTTTGGATGGAAAAAGGATACTTTTGTTTACAGGGAGGTTTTATGAATTGGTGAATGGTGCGAAAGAAAAGCACATTTGTTGTTTGTATTTGGGTTGTGATGTGGTGTGCGGTTCCGGCTGATGCCGGGGGGCTGTTTCTTAATGAAGTCGGCACGCCAGTCATGGGTAACGCCGGAGGATGGGCGCCGATGATGGGCTCGTTCTTCGTACATCCAATCAACGAAGATCTTCGCTTTGGCTTCAGTTTTGTTTCCCTTTCCGGGGCAGTGTTGGATTATGACCGGGGTTGGACCGGCCGGTACCAGAACGAGAAGGTCGAATTAATCACCATGACCGCTACGCCGACATTGGCGTATCGTGTGAGCGACTGGCTGTCCGTTGGCGGTGGCCCTGTCATCACCTATGGGATGCTGGAGATGGATGCGGCGGTTGATCGGGGCAATCAACCCGACGGTCAGGCTACGATTGACGGCGATGATACGGATGTGGGCTATACACTTAGTGCGATGTTTGAACTGAGTGAGCAAACCCGCATAGGTGTTGTCTATTTGTCAGAAATTGAGGTCGATCTCGAGGGTGATCGAAACTGCGACCTTCCGGCTTGACTGTCGGGACGGACACAACCCTTCGGCTTGCGCAAATGATCCGCGGCAGCATCTACCATGACTTAAATGACAAGTGGGCCTTGGTCGGTAGTTTGGGATGGGAGGATTAGAGTGCGATGGATGAAGTAACAATCTCCACCGGTTCCGGTGGCGGGGCGATCCCGAGGAACTGGGAAGACACCTGGCATTACGCGGCGGGTATCCATTATCGCCCATCACCGAAATGGTTGCTGCGAACCGGTGTTGCTTATGATACCAATCCGGTCGATTCCAGCGGACCGGACCGCGGATATGCCGATCGACCGGCAGGTGCGATATGCCGTCGGTGCCAGTTATGACTGGAGCGAGTCGCTGACGGTGGGTGCCTCGTTCGTCTATGCCGACTACGGCAGCGGAAAAATCGACGGTGCAGCACTCAGCGGAGAATATGAGCGAAATGACCTGTACATTCTTGGCCTTCACGCCAACTGGAAGTTTTGAGTAAAGCTTATATGAGTCCGCTCTAAAAACCCGCTTTTAGGCGGCCCGGTTTAACTTCCATCGAGATGTTGGCCAACGGCAGCTTTTGTCTCGAAAGTTTATTTTCACAAGCCCAT
>NBLM01000050.1 GCA_002084585.1 Planctomycetales bacterium 4572_13
CAATGAAATGTGATCGGAAAACGAAGTGTATTTGATGTTTTTCGGATCAGGGGAAAGCTCGTATAGCTTAAAACTATTTTAATCCTAATAGAGAGATTCCAAATGAAAATCAGTCGATCAACCGGTTACGCACTTGTGTCCGTCGGTTACATCGCCCAGAACTACAAAGAGGGCGCGGTACTGGCAGCGCGTGTTTCAAAAGAATATGGCATCCCGCTCGAATACCTGCTCAAGATTCTGCAGCAGCTGGTCCGTGCGAATGTCCTTCGCAGCAAACGCGGTCCCCGCGGCGGCTTCTTTCTGGCCCGTCCGGATACCGATATCACGCTGCTGGAGGTCATCGAAGCTGTGGACGGCCCGCTCGCGAGCCATCTGCATCTGGCCGAGCAGACAAACAACGCTCCCTTCAGCTTGAAGATGGAAGCGGTTTGCCGCCAGTCCACCGCTAAGATGCGCGACACTTTTGCCGCCGCCAAGCTGTCCGAGATACTGGCTGAGTAGTCAATGGATATTCGTGCGTTTCAGCAACTCATTGAGCAGCGCTACGGCAAGCGGGACAGAGAACGCGGTACGCCTGGCACCTTTATGTGGCTCATTGAAGAAGTCGGCGAGCTGGCGACCGCTCTGCACGGCGACGATCAGGCGAACAAGGAAGAGGAGTTCGCCGATGTTTTCGCGTGGCTGTGTACACTGGCCAACATCAGCGGTGTAGACCTTGAGGCCGCCTGCCAAAAATACATCGACGAAACCCGCGTCAAGGGATTCAAATAACCCTTTCACCCCCGGCCATTGTGGTTGGGGGCTTTCTTTTTACCGCCAACCGCTAAATGCTCAGGACATTTATGATGCCCGATATAATCAAAACACCTGCTGACTCTGCTGTCGAGACCCGGTATTTGGTGATGCCCGGCCACGCCAACGCCTTTGGCACTGCGTTCGGTGGGGCGATTATAAGCTGGATCGATATGGTCGCAGCGATGGCCGCCCAAAAGCACTGCGGCCGCGAGGTCGTTACCGCCGGCATCGACTCGGTCGCTTTTGAGTCCCCAATCCGCATCGGCGATCAGGTTGTTTTATTGGCGTGCGTCAACTATGTCAGCCGGACCTCAATGGAAGTCGGCGTCAAGGTCATCAGCGAACACGCCGCCACCGGCAAAAGAATCACCGCCACCCGCGCTTTCCTGACTTTCGTAGCCGTTGATGAAAACCACCGCCCCGTTGCCGCACCACTACTCACCCCCGTAACAGATAACGAGCAACGCCGCTGGAAAAACGCCGCCCTCCGCGTCAAATCCCGAAAAGAACTTCGACAAAAAACGACTTAACAAAAACAAAACTCTTTATTTTAGGACACTTACATGCCATTTAAGACAATGGGGCTTGCTGACCCGCTGGTGCAGGGGATTCTTGCAACCGGCTACACCGCCCCGACTGAAATCCAGTCTCAGGCGATTCCCGCTATTTTGGACGGAAAGGACATCATCGGCTGCGCCCAGACCGGTACGGGTAAGACCGCCGCGTTTGTGCTGCCGATGCTTCACCGGCTTGAGACAGTTCCGCAAAAAACCAAAAAGACCAAGACGCGTGCGCTGGTGGTCACACCGACGCGCGAGCTGGCGGTTCAGATCGAACAATCCGTTCGCGGCTACGGCCGGTTTATGAAATTGCGAACGCTGGCGGTTTATGGCGGCACACGGATCGAAACGCAGATCAAGTTTCTCCGCCGCGGCAGCGATGTGGTCGTGGCGACACCGGGTCGCCTGCTGGATCTGATTCAGCGGGGGGCCGTAAATTTGTCGCTGGTCGAAGTGCTGGTGTTGGACGAGGCGGATCGTATGCTCGATATGGGCTTTATTGATGACATCCGCAAGATCGTTGCCGAACTACCCACCGAGCGGCAGACCCTGCTGTTTTCGGCAACGATGCCAAGCGCCATCAAAAAGCTAACCGAGAAAATACAAAAATCACCGCTATCGATCCAGATCGGACGACAGCAGAATCCGATTGAGACGATCACTCAGCACATTTTCCCCGTCCCCAAGGGCCAAAAGATGGACCTGCTGCTGCATCTGATCGAGCGAGAAGAAATGTCCAGCGTGCTGGTCTTTTCACGAACCAAACGCGGGGCGGACCGTATTTGTAAAAAGTTGAAGCAGAACTATGTCGAAGCGGTGGCGATTCATTCGGACCGAAGCCAGCGGCAGCGACTCAAGGCGCTGGAGGGTTTCAAGCGCGGCCAGTATCAGGTTATGGTCGCGACCGATATCGCCGCACGGGGAATCAATGTCGAGGGTATCTCACATGTGGTCAACTTCGATGTGCCGGCGTATGCGGAGGATTACATCCACCGAATCGGACGAACCGGACGCGCCGAAATGACCGGCGACGCGATGACCTTTGTTTCAGAGGAAGAGGTTTTAAGTCTGCGTCAGATCGAACGGTTTATCGAGCATAAATTCAAACCGAGAATGGTTGAGGGGTTTGCCTATACGCATCGGGTGAACCTTGATTCGTCCCCCAAAAGAAAAGACGGAAAAAAATCCAAGCCCGGTTCTTCCCAGCGCAAACGCGCCAGAGTCAAACAAGGCCCCCAATCCACTTCCGATCAGTCAAGACAACAATCACCGGCCAAAAAGAAATCCAGTTTCAAACGAGCCAAGAAAAAGACTTCCGGACAACGGGAAAGCACATTTCGCGGCAAACAGTCCGGCTCGTCAAAGCCAAAATCGAAGAGCATGAAAAAATCGTGGTCCAAGAAAAAGAAAACATCCGCGCAAGGCCGAAAACCCAAAAACGATTAAACACAGATGAACCTTTTAAACAAAAAAAACCAGCCGGATTTTAATCATTCGGCTGGCTTTTTTCTTTGATAAATTTTCCTTATAACCCCATAAAACCAGCCCTCTAAACGGCTCGGCTTTTATTATTATCAGACACTCTTCCATTTGCCCTGTTTGCGGGCAATTTTCTTGCTTTTTTCACTTGGGTCTGCTATAATCTATTCATAATCATGGCTTTGGGGGCCGTAGTAAAAGTGCTTATTTTTGTGCTGAAAAATAAATAACTGAAATCTTTCCTCCTCCTCCAAGTCGGGCATTGAAGCCAATCTCCGGTGAAGGTCCGACCAACAACAACCTCGCTCAAATGAGCGAGTAAAAAATAGCTTAGGGGTCCATACGCATGTAAGTGTATGGACCCCTTTTTTTATGACATCATTTACATTGGGTCTGTACAGGTTCGTAGGGCAAACACTTTTTTTGCATATGCGGTTGCTATGCTACGCCCTATGCTTCGGGCTGTTGTTCGGGTTCGTTTTTGGCGGCGGCTCCGATGGCTTTCCAGAAGCACCAGCCGAGTCCGAAGACGATCAGGACGAATACGCCGCCGAGGATGACATAGGATGTTCCGCTGAGGTGATCAGCGGATTCGACGGGGGCTTCTTCCAGAATATCGGTGGCTTTGTCGGCAACCTTTTTCGACAATGCAACCAAAATCGTCAGCACGCACAAACTGATGCTTGCAATCGCCAAAATACCACCGATTCGAGCGAAACTACTTGGCCGCGTGTCGCCTTTGTCAAAGCGTTCCAACAGCACATGACACAGCAAAAGCGAAACAATGCCAAGTGCCATTGAGCTAAACAGCATTATCTGATTTTGTCCGTCTTTTCCTGTGAATATAAATACCAACAGTGCCAAAACTGACAGCGCAAAACCGACGATGGCCATTGAGCGGCCGGAGCTTGTTTGGGTCGGTGGCTGAATAGTTTGTTTTTCGGCTTTGTCATGCGGGCTTCGGATCAAACTCATTGTTACCGCCAGAATACAGGCGGCGGCCATAATCCCTAAGCCGATGCAGTCGTTGACGCGGCAGGTGCCGTCAGTGTTTCGCAGGAATTCGCCGAGCTTGTACTGCTGGATATTGTCGTACAAGCTCCAGAAAAACAGTGTGCCAAGGACGACGGGGATCAGTACACGAATGAGCAGGTTCCACCAGCGTCCCAGTCGCCAGTCGCTTCGTTCGTTGGCGTGCTTGCGCAGGATGTCCAGTCGGCTAAACCAGCCCAATGCGACGCATTCAATCAGGCCGATGAACGCGATACCCCAAGTGCCGTTGACAAAGCCGTCAACGGTTCCCAAAAAGCTCAGGCCATCGATTGTAATATACAGTAAGCCCGTACCAATACCGATTGCGCTCATCACTGGCAGGACGATACTCCGCCGCCATCCGGTTTTATCAACGATGCCTGCCAAGACGGACTCGGTAATTGAAAACGCTGAATCAATGCCCAGTGTAACCAGCATAAAGAAGAAGATCAAACTCCACCACGCCGCGCCGGGTAGTTGAGCCAGTGCATACGGAAACGCCACAAAGGCAAGGCCGGGGCCGCCTTTGATGACTTCATTGACCGGTATCGGCTGTCCGGCTTGGCTGGCGACATGGGCCATGCCGCCGAGGGTGGCAAAAATCGCGATACCGCCGATGAAGCTGGTGGCGAAATCAGCAATCCCGATGATCGCGGCGTTATTGTTGATATCGCTTTTGCGATGGAGAAAACTGGCATAGGTCAGCATCACGCCGAATGCCAGTGACAGTGAAAAAAAGACCTGTCCGAAGGCATACCGCCATGTGGTGGGTTTTGCTAATTGTATCCAGTCGGGGTCGAGATAGAATGTCAACCCTTTCATGCTGCCTTCCAGTGTCAGGCCGCGAACAGCGAGAACAATCAGCATAATCCACGGCAGCGGGACGGTCAGCCAGACGATTTTGCCAACGAGCTTAACGCCGCGGAAGATACAGAAATACATCAGTACCCAGGCGAGAATGAGCATATAAAGAATTTCGCTGCGGAACGGGCCGATATAGTCACCACCGGTGAGATAATCTTTAAAGAAATAGGCCGAAGCGTTTTGGACACCCTCGATGCCCTCACCCGCCCACGGCAGCGGTTGGCCGGTGAAAATCGCGCCCAAGCTGTCGCCCATATAGTTGAAGCAGTAAGCCAGAATCGTCGGGTAGTATGTAATGATGACAAAGCCGAGGATAATCCCCCACCAGCCGACAAATTCAAGCCGTTTGTTTACACGGTGAAACGCATTGGGCGCGGCGCGTTGGGTGTAATGGCCCAGGGTGAATTCCAGAATCAGCAGCGGGATGCCAATGCAGAACATCGCGACGATATAGGGGATGAGAAAGGCCCCGCCGCCGTTGTCGTATAGTTTGTACGGAAAACCCCAGAGGTTGCCCAGTCCGACCGCCGACCCGACCGCAGCCAAAACAAAGCCGCCGCGGGTCCCCCATGTCTCTCGCTGTTCTTCCAGTAATTCCATATTTTTCAAAATTCAAAAACAATCAAAACGCTTTTGTTTAGAACATTTTGATTTTGAAAATTTGTATTTGTTTAGAGTTTAGTGCTTCGGATTTATTATTTCAACCCGAACAGGGTTAGTGTGTCCCGTTCGACAATACTGCGGAGTTTTTCGCGCGGCACAGAGCATCTTGTCCATCACGCCGGCCTCATAAGCACTGATGACGACATTGTAGTTCTGCCAGATGCGCTGCGGCTGAATACTCAGATCGGCATAGATAGTGTCATGCTTGGCCAGCAGGGACTGGGTCTGCCAGAAAAACGGCATTCCCATGCGGCCGATGATGATCTTCAGGTCGGGAAAAGTTCGCGCGATTTCGTCGATTAGCCACGGCTGGGCATAGTCTAACACCGCGTCCGGCGAATAGGGCGGGCAGTTATGAAAATAGACAACCAGCCCCAGTTGCTGGGCGGTTTCATAAAATCGCATCGCCCGGCTGTGGGCCGGATGAAACTTGTTCTCGGCGCAATACAGTACGGCTCCGCAGAGCTTGCGGTCGAGCGTGAGTTTTTTGACACCCTTTGCATCCACCGCATCCTCGACGGGGTTGATGTTTGCAAAGCCATGGGCCTTGGGGTTAGACGCGACATCGGGGTTGATGTTTGCAAAGCCATGGGCCTTGGGGTTAGACGCGACATAGTCGGCCAGTTCGGTATTGACGGCTTTCCGGTCGCCTGACACACCGGCCATGACAAAACAGCCGTCCAGCCGCTCGCACATCTCGGCGTGAGCGGTTCGGATGTCGCCGCGGTCGGGACACTGTAAATGTGTATGACAGTCAATGATCATTTTTGCTCTTTATGCCTCCATCGATTTATTCATTTCGGGCAAATTGTACCCGTTTGGAGTATGATAGTCCAGAGATGTAAATCCTGTCAAGAAAAACTCGACGCAGCAAACAGATAAACCTTGCCCGAAATAGCCGCTTGACAGGACAGTTTATGCAAACTACCATAATAGCGAATTGAGAGCGTTTTTTTGGAGCGATGCGATGGATTGTCCGGTGTGTAAGAGTGCGATGATCGTTTTGGAACTTGACGAGGTGGAGGTGGATTATTGTACGGAGTGCGAGGGGATCTGGCTGGATGCGGGAGAGTTGGAGCTTTTATTAGGGGGTGCGGCCCAGTCCGACGGGCTGATACAGTCATTTCAACCAGCCAAAACCGACGAAAAGAAGCGGAAATGCCCGATCTGTCTGAAGAAAATGGACAAGGTGCGTATCGGCGACACGGGCGGCAAGCAGGAACTCATCGACCGCTGCGGCAAAAATCATGGCCTCTGGTTTGACCGAGGCGAGTTGCCGGGCATCCTGAAAATGGGGCAATTCGACGATAAAGGCCGTGTCCAAACCCTGCTGGGCGGGCTGTTCTGCTCAAAACCGGATGTGCCGGGGCATGGTTAATGGAACGCAGGCATCTTGCATGCGCTGCTGGCCCAATAACGCTTTTCGCGCAGACTGGAAGTCTGCGTTCCATTAAAGTAAAACGAAGCCCGAAGGGCTTTAATACAATAGCCGGTGGTGAAACCGCCGGATTCGAAGTCTCCCGCGCATCTATAGCCCTGAAAGGGCGATATAAGGGGTCCCTCTCTGTGTTCTCAGTGGTTCAAAAAGGCGAAAAAAGGCATCATTTGGGACAAGTTTGGCGTCGTTTGGGCGCAGTTTGGCATCGTTTTGGACAAGGTTTGCAACATAAAAACACCAGAAAACCGTATTTTCAGTAACAAAACCGAAGAAAACACACAAAAATCCACAATAATCCGTGCAATCCGTGGTTACTTCTTTTCCGCGGCGAGTTTTTGTTTTAGGTATCCGGCGGTGTGGCTTTTTTTGTTTTGGATGATTTTTTCGGGTGTTCCTTTGGCGATGACTTCGCCGCCGGCGTCGCCGCCTTCGGGGCCGAGGTCGATGATATAGTCGGCCATTTTGATGACATCGAGATTGTGTTCGATGACGATAATCGTATTGCCCAGATCGGTCAGCCGCCGGAGTACATCCATTAGGTTGTGGATGTCGGCAAAGTGCAGGCCGGTCGTGGGTTCGTCGAGGATATACAGCGTGTGGCCGGTGCCGGGTTTGCCGAGTTCCGACGCCAGTTTGACTCGCTGGGCCTCACCGCCGGACAATGTCGTGCTGGATTGGCCGAGCGTCATATAGCCCAGCCCCACATCGCACAGCGCCTTAACCAGCCGGAGGATTTTGGGGAAGTTGGCAAAAAATTTCTTCGCCTCATCGATCCGCATATCCAATACATCGGCGACATTTTTTCCCTTGTAAGTAATTTGCAGCGTTTCGGGATTATAACGGCTGCCCTTGCATTCGGCGCAGGTAACAAACACATCCGGCAAAAAGTGCATCTCGATTTTCTTGGTCCCCTGTCCCTGACAATGTTCGCAGCGGCCGCCCTTGACATTAAAGCTGAACCGCCCCGGCTTGTAGCCGCGAATTTTGGATTCGCGCGTCATCGAAAACAGCGAGCGAATCTGATCGAATACGCCGGTATAAGTCGCCGGATTACTCCGCGGCGTGCGGCCAATGGGCGACTGGTCGATCTCGATGACCTTGTCAATCTGCGAATCGCCGACGATATTCTTATGCTTGCCGGGCTTTGGCCGCGAACCATAGATGCGGCGCTTAAGCCCTTTGAGCAAAATCTCGGTTACGAGTGTACTCTTGCCGGAACCGGAGACACCGGTTACGCAGGTCATGATACCCAGCGGAAACTTGACGCTGATTTTTTTTAGGTTGTTTGCTTCGGCGCCCCGCACTTCGAGAGCATGACTCAGACGCACCTTTCGCCGGGTGGGGGGCAGTTCGATTCGCTTTGTACCGCTCATATATTGACCGGTAAGGGATCGTTTGCATTTTTTGACTTTGGCCAGTGTACCGACAACAACGACTTCGCCGCCGTGTTCGCCCGCTGCCGGACCGATGTCGATAATGTGATCTGCCGCGGCGATGACATCGTCGTCGTGTTCGACCACGAGTACTGTGTTGCCGATGTCCCGCAGCTTTTTCAAAATTTCCATCAGCCGGTCATTATCGCGGCGATGCAGACCGATGGTCGGTTCATCCAGCACATAGCAACAACCCACCAGTCCACTGCCGACCTGGGTGGCCAGGCGAATGCGCTGGGCCTCACCGCCGGAGAGGGTGCGGCTGGCTCGATCCAGCGTTAGGTATCCCAGTCCGACATCGATCATAAACTTCAGCCGGGCGCGGATTTCTTTGAGCGGTTGTTCGGCGATCTTTGTCTTTTCGGCATCCAGTTTGAGCGATTGGAAATGGGCGTGTGCCTCTTCGATGCTCATGTGTGTAATGTCGCTGATATTTTTATCGCCAATCGTTACCGCTGTGGCCTGCTGTCGGAGCCGAGTGCCGCCGCAGCGACCACATGGCGTTTCGGACAGATAGCCGTGCAGCCGGGCCTTGACGAATTCGCTGGTCGTGTTCTTCCAGCGATGGTTCAGGTTCGGAATCACGCCCTCGAAGCGGTGGCCGTATTTTTTTGCGTCTTTTTCGGTGGTGCCGTGCATCAGGATTTTTTGGATGGCGGCCGGGAGCGTGCTGAACGGATCGGATTTGCGAATGCCGAAATAACGACAGAACCGTTTGACCAGCCGGTTATAATAGATATTCATCCGCTTGCCGCCTTTTCGCCAGGCCTCAATGGCGCCGGTGTCCAGCGAAATGTTTTTGTCCGGCACGATCAAGTCCGGGTCAAATTCAAGAATCGTCCCCAGCCCATCGCACGCACTGCACGCACCGTAGGGGCTGTTAAAGCTAAACAGCCGCGGCGACAGCTCGGCCAGCGAGGCCTCCGGGTGTTCGTTGCAGGCGTATTTTTCACTGTAGAGTACATCGTTCCACTGGCCATTGCCGCCGTCATTTTTTTGGCCGTTCGGCTCCTGAACCATCACACTAACAAGTCCTTCGCCGATTTTCAAGGCCGTTTCAATCGAATCGGCCAGCCGCGTGCGAATGCCGTCTTTGAGTACCAGCCGATCCACGACCGCGGCGATGTCGTGTTTTTTGTTTTTGTCCAGCGGCGGCGCGGATTTAGCATCGTAAATCTCATTATCAACCCGCACACGCACAAAACCTTCTCGCTGAATGTGTGTGAAGACCTCTTTATGTTCACCTTTTTGCCCGCGGATGACGGGAGCGCATATCTGGATTCGCGTGCTGGCGGAGCGGGTCAAAATCGAATCAACAATTTGCGAAGCATGCTGGCTGCTGATGACTTTGCCGCAAATCCAGCAGTGCGGCGTGCCGGCACGAGCAAACAGCAAACGGCAATAGTCATAAATTTCGGTCGTCGTCGCCACCGTTGAGCGAGGATTACTCGAGGCACTTCGCTGCTCAATCGCAATGGTCGGCGGCAACCCCTCAATGTGTTCGATGTGCGGCTTCTGTATCTGTTCGAGAAACTGGCGGGCATAGGCACTCAGCGACTCGACATACTTCCGCTGGCCCTCGGCGTAGATCGTATCAAACGCCAGCGAACTCTTGCCCGACCCGCTTAGGCCGGTTACGACCACGAGTTGATCCCGCGGGATGTCGATATCGATATTTTTTAAGTTATGCTCACACGCCCCAACGACGCGGATCACTTTTGGCTCACTCACAGACTCACCTATTTTTCAATACCCTATAGAGACCTGATTTTTTAATACCGAAACAAGCTGGTGATTGTACCATAAAGGAAGGATGAAGTAAAAAACTTTTGGGCACAACTTCAAGACATAAAACACCTTAAAATCATGCCGCCACCGTTTCGATGCATAGTGAACCGCGAAGCGGAACCCGGGACACCATTGCTGAAGTCCTTCGGACTTACTTTAGAAGTTTGGCAAGGGCTTCCAAAATGTCGGCGGGTTCGGTCATGCGGCCTATGCCTTCGGTGCCGCAGGCGAGGCGGCCGGATTCCGGGCCACACATTTTGAATTTGAGGTGGTCGGTTAAGACGGAGATGTTTCGCTGGACGATGGGGTGGGTCCACATCTTGTTGTTCATCGCCGGGGCGAGCAGGACGGGTTTGTTCCAGCAGGCACACAGGGTTGTACTTAATAAATTGTCGCAAATACCATTTGCCACTTTGCCGATGATGTTCGCCGTCGCCGGTGCGACGATGACCGCATTGGCCCAGTTGGCGGTTTGGATGTGGCCGATCTTGAAATCTTCCGCGCCCTGCCACAAGCTGGTATAAACGGGTTGGCCGGTTACCGCTTTGAATGTTGCCGGGCCGATGAGTTCCCGCGCACTCTCGGTCATGATGGTACGCACAACAGCCCCTGCGGCGGTCAGTTTACTGGCGAGGTCGGCGGCTTTATATGCCGCGATGCCGCCGCTGACACCGAGCAGGATTTTTGCTCCATCAAATTGTGGTGCGGTTTGTGCCATTGTATTTTTCCGTGCGTAAACAGACAAGCTGAAGCTTGAACTCTTACACTGCTTGATCGGGCTTACTTGCGCCGCTGGCGCTGTTGTTATGTTACAGCAACTCGGCGGCGGGCTTTTTCTTTTCGTCGCCAGAAATATCTAGGGTGATCTTATCCTGCTTGATCTCCTGAACCACGATTTCCATCTGGGTCATTCCCTCGGTGTCTTCGATCAGAGGCCGTCCGCCCTCCATCAGTTCGAGCATCCGTTTCTGGATCAGTGCCGACAGCTTAAATCGTCCGCCCACTTTATTCATAAGATCCATATTTTTCAATTCTTCAATCATATTTGTCCCTTTAACTTTCCGTTAATAATGTCAATTACTTCCTGAACCGCCTGGCTCAAATCGTCATTGATGACCATGTGATCATAATGCTGCCACGCGGCGGCGATTTCTCGGCCGGCCGTCTCCAGCCGCCATTTTTTTGTTTTTTCGTTTTCTCCGCGGCCGCGTCCGTCGATCCGGTCCCGCAGGTCTCTTGAACGCGGCGGCAGGATGAAAATCGTCCGGGTCTGAGGTCGAATCTTTTTGACTTGTAAAGCACCCTGAACATCAATTTCAAGAATCACGATTCGCCCGGCGGCCAACGCCTCATCCACGGGTTCTTTCGGCGTTCCATAGTAATTTCCAAAAACCTCCGCGTGTTCAAGAAAGTCGTTATTTTGAATCATCTCTTCGAATTCAGCCCGCGGCAGAAAATTATATTCACGACCCTGCCGTTCCGTCTCGGACTGAGTGCGGGTTGTGGAGGACACGCTCAAAAAAGCACCCAGTTTCTCGACGACCTGCTCGCAGATCGTGCTTTTTCCGACACCCGAGGGTCCGCTGATAATAATCAAATTTTGTTGTTTTTTAGCTTTAGTCATTGTTATAACCGTTTGTACAAAAGAGAACCGTAAATCCCGATGCGATTAAATTATATCGGCCTTTCAGGCCGTTACTCGACATTTTGAACTTGTTCTTTAATCCGGTCAATCGCACATTTCATTTCGATGACTGACTGGTTAATCGCCGTGTCCGAACTCTTACTGGCGATGGTGTTGGCCTCCCGCAGCATTTCCTGCGTAACAAAGTCCAGCCGCCGTCCGACCGCCCCGCCGGTTTCGCAGCACTTTCGAAACTGCTCAAGGTGCGCTGTCAGCCGCGACAGTTCTTCGGCGATGTCACTGCGATCTGCAAAAACCGCCACTTCACGCGCCAGCAAATCCTGATCGATATTCAACTGCGCCTTGGCCAGCAATCGGTCAACGCGATCCTTGAGCCGCGCGTGGTATTCCTGAACCACACCCTCGACACGACCTCGAACGATGTCAAGATTTTCCGCAATCCGGTCCAGATTCGCCAGCAGGTCGGCGGTTACTGATTTACCTTCTTCCGTGCGCGACTGTTTGAGCTGTTCCAGAGCTTCCCGTGTCAGCGACAGGATAACCTGCCGCATTTTTTCCATGTGCGCCTCATCGGGAACGACCGGTTGGACAATCCCCGGCAGCGACAGCATCGACGCCAAGTCGATCCGGCTGTGTCCGTCGCCGTCGCCGAGCAGGTCGTTAAGACGGCGGACATATGTTTTCATCGCATTTTCATCAATATCAAAAAATGCCTCGCCGGAGATATTCTTCATCCGCAGTGTGTAGCTGACCGTCCCCCGGTGAATCGAATCCCGACTCAGCCGTTCGATCTCGCCTTCGAGATATGCGGCCATATCAGGCATCCTGATCTGGGCCTTGAAATAGCGATTGTTCACCGAGCGAACCTCGACGGTATAAACAACCCCATCCACCTCGGAACACCCCTGGCCAAATCCTGTCATACTGCAAATCATACGCCCTATCCTCCGTTATTATTCAGTGGTTTCAGCGTCTGCTTCTTCTGAGGTAACTTCAACTACTTCTTCAGCCACCGGGGCGGCCGTTTCTTCGGCCCCATCGACCATCTCATCGATCACCTCAACGGTGTCTATTTTGGCATCTTCAATAACGGTTTCAGTCACCGTCTCAGACACTTCAGCTTCCGCAGCCACCGGAGGCATCACCGGTGCGGACAATATCGAGCTGGAACCCGAAGGACGCATAAACTTGCCCATTAGCACAGCCAACACCAAAAAGCCCGTAACCAGCGAGATCGTTACCCATGTCAGGAAGTCACCGGTCTTGGTGCCGAGCAAACTGCCCGCTCCGCCGCCGCCAAATGCAGCCCCCAGACCGCCGCCTTTACCTTTCTGCAGCAGGATGATTAAAATCAATGCCACACAAACCAAAATGAACAGTGCGACAACTAAATTACCTAACAATGAAAGTGCAAGCGTAAGAGCCATTTTTAATCCTCAAACTAAAAAACCACCATTATATTCACTTATGCCTTTAAGCAATGGTTTTGACCATTGCGGCAAAATCTTCTACTTTTAAAGCGGCACCGCCGACAAGCAACCCGTCCACATCCGGCTGTGCCATCAACTCGGCGGTATTGCCGGGTTTGGCCGACCCGCCATATTGGATCCGTACCGATTGTGCGATTTCATTTCCATACAGTTCCGCCAGCAAACCGCGAATCATCGCATGGACTTCCTGGGCCTGCTGGGGCGTGGCTGTCAGGCCCGTACCAATCGCCCAGACCGGCTCATAGGCAACGGTTACCGCTTGCATTTGTTCCGCCGAGATACCCACAAGACCGTTTTTGATCTGGCCGGAAACAACCTTGTTGGTGGTGCCGCCTTCGCGATCCTGAAGTTGCTCGCCCACGCAGAAAATCGGCAAGAGGCCACCGCTAATAGCCGCGGCAACCTTTTTATTGATAAGTTCATCTGTTTCACCCATGACATGCCGGCGTTCTGAATGACCCATGATCGCGTAGGCACAGCCAATGTCCTTGAGCATCCCGCAGCTGGTTTCACCGGTAAAGGCACCCTTTTCTTCAAAATAGACATTTTGTGAACCGAGTGCGATATTGGATGCGCTCAGTGCCGCCGCCACTGATTGCAGATATACAAACGGCGGACACACAGCCATATCAACCGTATCGACACCTTTTAACTCCTCAGCCAGACTGGCGGCCAGTGCTACGGCACTTGCACTATCGGTATTCATCTTCCAGTTGCCGGCAATAAACGGCTTTCTCATTATTTAACTCCTAAGTTGAAAAAATATAAATTCTAAGCACTAAATCTTAAACAAATCATAATGATCTAAATTTAAATGTCGGAAACAGGTTGTTTTCTTTATTTTACTTATTTTCATTTTTCAAATTTGTTTCGGAATTAGAATTTACTATTTAAGATTTTCCGTTGACTATAAAACGGAAACGCTGCGTGGAAAACTGCCCAATACCGAAAGTTGCAGGCAGTGCTGTCCGGCCTCATCCATCGCTTTTTTTACATTTTCATCTTTCCGGTGTCCGAGAAGATCAACAAAGAAATAATACTCCCACTCCCGCTTTTTGTTCGGACGAGAGCCGATATTGGTCATGTTAATCCCGCAGTCTCTGAACACATTCAGCACATCCACCAACGCACCGGCCTCATGAGCGGTGCCGAACAGAATAATCGTTTTATCATCGCCGCTGGGCAGCGAATCCTGCTTGCTGATAATCAGGAACCGCGTGATGTTATTGGAAACATCTTCAATATTCTGACACAATATTTTCAGCCCGTAAATCTCGGCAGCAACGGCGGATGCGATCGCTGCCGAACCCGCTTCACTTGTGGTTCGTTTCGCCGCTTTTGAAGAAGAGGCCATCGGGATAATATCCACCTCTTTGAGTGTACTGGAAAGCCAGTTTCGGCACTGAGCGAAAACCTCCGGTTGTGAATAGATCCGTTTGATCTCGCTCATCGGGCAGTTCGCCATCAGATTATGATGGATGGCCATGCTGACCTCGGCACACACCATGACATCGGTTTCGACAAAAGCGTCCAGCGATTCCCGAACGCCGCCGCCGGCACTGTTTTCGATCGGCACGATGCCAAAATCGCAATGGCCCTTGCTGACTTCTTCAAAGATACCGCGAATATCGGTTAGTGCTTCATAGTCCACGCTCTGGCCGAACTTCAGGATGGCGGCATTGTGGGAAAAGCTTCCCTTCGGACCGAGATACCCGATCAATAAAGGCCGCTCCAGAAAGAACGAGCCGCTCATCAGTTCCCGCCAAATCGCCTGCATGGTCTTGTCCGGCAGGGGGCCTTTGTTCAGCTTGGCAATCTTATCCAGGACTGCTTTTTCACGGTGCGGCACATAGATCGGTGCCGAATCGGCCTGTTTGAGCTTGCCAACCTCGACCACAATCTGCGCACGCTCGTTGATCAGCTCAACGAGCCGTTCATCAATCGAATCAATCTTTTTACGCAGTTCTTCCAGCGTCATTTTGTAATCCTGTATGGGGCGTTGGCGACCTCATGATAGACCTTCTCCGCAATAGCGGAAACGACCTGTTTACCAAAACTGGCCCCTTTCGTCAATCAATTTATTGAATAATGCTTCCTGAAGAGCTTTTTAATACTGAAAACTGCTCCATTAGCTATTATAATAGCCCCTTATGGGATCGGTAATGGATCATCAATACAACCTATTTAAGACGCACTGGGGCTGGTTCGGTCTGCTGGGAAATGACCGCGGCCTGATTCGTACATGCCTGCCGGTGGCCCATAAAGAGGCCGTCCACAGCCGAATGCTATCCGATTTTCCGAGTGCGGAACAGTCAAAAAAGGCGTTTTCAGCATTGCAAAAGGCGATCGAGGACTATTATAAAGGCCATCCGGTTGATTTTCGCGATGTCGCAGTATGCCCTGACGGATTCAGCGAGTTCCGGCGGACTATTTCGACCGCCTTGAAAACGATAAGCTACGGAAAGACAGTTAGTTACACTCAATTGGCCGTGCTGGCTGGCAGTCCAAAAGCCGCACGGGCCATTGGGACTGTCATGGCCCAAAATCCCTTGCCACTGATTATCCCCTGCCACCGCGTCATCAAAGCCGACGGCACCCCCGGCCTCTTCAGCACCGCCGGAGGCATCGGCACCAAAATCCGAATGCTCGAATTGGAAAAGTCAATTTGAACCGTTTTTTTCTGTGAAACTGTTTCCGAAAAGAAGTTTCTTGCTGGTGCAAGATTCTTTTGATGAAATACAATCTGACATTTCACTAAATCTCACAACAAAATAAATCGAAAATTTCAATAGATGCCGTTACACATTCTTGCGTCTTATTTTTGCGCCGACGGTGTTTAGGCGTTCTTCGATTCGGTGGTAGCCGCGGTCGATGTGATAGACGCGTTGGACAACAGTTGTACCTTCAGCGGCCATGCCCGCCAGCACCAATGCTGCCGAAGCCCGCAAATCCGACGCCATGACCGGGGCGGCGATGAGTTTATCCACACCCGCGACGATGACACTGGGGCCTTCTTTTCGCAGGTTTGCTGCCATGCGGTTCATCTCGGCGACATGCATAAACCGGTCAGGGTAGATTTTTTCTGTTATCACGCTGTTCCCCTCGGCCAGTGCCAACAAGGCCATAAACTGGGCCTGCAGGTCCGTGGGGAAGCCCGGGTACGGCTGGGTAGTAATATCCGCCGGATGGATGGGGCCATCGAGCGAAACTTCACAGCCATTACCAGACGGCTCGACCTCCACGCCGATCTGCCTGAACCGGTCTGTTACTGCCAGCATATGGTCCAGATTGCAGTTGTTGATTTGAAGTTTGCTTTTGGTGATCGCGGCGGCGACCATAAATGTCCCCGCTTCGATGCGGTCGCCGATGATTGAGTAGGTAATCGGTTTGAGTTCTTTGACACCCTCAATGACCAATCGCGGCGAGCCGATACCGCTGATCTTCGCCCCCATCGCATTGAGGCAATTGGCCAGATCCGCCACTTCCGGCTCGCACGCCGCCGATTCGATAATCGTGGTCCCCTTGGCCAGCACCGCCGCCATCATTACATTGCCCGTCCCCAGAACCGTCGAACCGAACGGGCCGCCGAGAAAGATTTGTGTTCCCACCAAACCGCCTGCCGGGGCTTCGGCGACGATGTAGCCATTTTCCAGATATATCTTCGCTCCCAGGGCCTTAACGCCGCGCAGGTGGATATCAACCGGTCGGTCGCCAATCGCGCAGCCGCCGGGCATGGAGACCTTAACCCTGCCGCAACGAGCCAGTAACGGACCCAATATACAGATGCTCGCACGCATCCTGCGGACGATTTCATAGTCGCCGACCGGGTTGTCGATAACAGTTGCGTCGATATGCAGTCCGCCCTCGTCCCGCCGGACCTTGGCGCCGAGCGATTCGACAAGGGTCTCCATTGAACGGATGTCTGCCAGATCGGGGGCGTTGGGGATGATCGATTCGCCACCAGCCAGCAG
>NBLM01000009.1 GCA_002084585.1 Planctomycetales bacterium 4572_13
TGGCGGTAACGGTCAGACCGCCCAGCAAAAGCGTTCCGCGATCCGGCACGGCGACACGGGTTTGAACCGAGGATTCTTGTACCGAAGGGAGCGTATAGGTTAACGGGGGACCGTCCTGGTCATACACATTCGTAACTGACACAACATCATCAGTATTCAGGTCCGTCAAATAGGCAATGATTCGAAGAATCACAAACTTTTTGTCGGCCGTCAACACCGGCGTAACAGTCAACTGAACACCCGTAGTATATTCCTCAATTACATTATTCTGCGTAATCACCTGGTTTGATGTACCGGTATTTGTAACCGTATCACTACTAACCTCAACATCGGTGATCAGGTTCTTATATGTTAAGACCTGCATCGTCGCTGATTCACCGTTAAGCACCGATTCATAGGAAAACGCCGTACCCAACGCCGCAGTTGCCAGGCCGCCCAAAGTACCCGGCACACCGGTTTCGGTCGGGATAGTATGGCTGTATGAGTCCTGTTGGATATTAATATTCGTAAAACCCCCGCCTATGTCTAAGGTTGGGATGTCAACATCCAAGCCAATATCTTCCAGGAAGTTTTCTGACACCAGCAGGAAACGCGCCTCAATCGCAATCTGCTGGCCCAAATCTTTGCGTAAATTTTTCAGCAGGTCATTAATTTGTTTGTGAACTTCCGGTGTCTGAAGGACGCTGAGCCGACTCTGATACGGAAAGATTCGGCCTTCGCCGCCCTCTTCATACCAGGACTCCGGTTCGATGGTCTGCTGAATCAGATAAATCAGCCGATAGGTCATCTCCTGAGACTGCCAGTTGCCGACATCATCGCCGCTGCCACCGCCGCTGCCACCGCTACGGCCGCCGCTACGGCCGCCGCTACTACCACCGCCGCCGAAACTGCTGCCGCCACCACCGCCGCCGCCAAAGCTACTGCCGCCACCACCGCCGAAGCTGCTGCCGCCACCGCCGCCACCGAAACTGCTACCACCACCGCCACTGCTCCCCCCCTGACTGCCACCGCCCTGGTTACCTTGGTTTGAGCTGCTATATTCATCAAAGTTGGCGGGAGGATTAACCAGATCCGCCACATCGTACATGTTCGTTACCAAATTCGTCGGCAAGGCCTCTTTTGTCGCAATCGTAATCGTCCCCTCCTGCGCCACGAAGCCCAATTCCGCAAAGCCGCCGCTGCTGACCGCTTCCAATATGCGGCTCAGTGCGACTCTCAAGACAATGTTTCCAAAACCAGCACCGTCTAAGCCAATTGAAACATCCCTTTCGATAAACGCGTTGTCCTGCAGGTCCGGCCAATAGACTACGATCGGAAGCGCCGGCGAAACGGCATTCTGCACGATCTCAATCGCCTCGGCCAGCGTGGTGTCTTCGGTCAGGATTGAAAGATCGACGGTTTTGTCCAGAAGCTCGTTAATCGCCGCATCCGCCGGGCTTGAGGCCTCGGCCAAAGCGGCCTCACGTCGCTCTGAGATTTCTTTCCAATTGCGAGGAAAGTTAATTTCATCGGCAAAGGGAATGGTTCGCCGCTTGATATCCATCATCAATTCAAGCTCTTCGGTATTGATTTCATCCTGAATGCGCCGCTGCTCGATATAATTGACGGTGTGCTGAAGAGTTTGTTTCATAATCATCGCCCTTTGGTTGAGCGGATCGACGGCCAAGAGTTGTTCCAACTGCCCCAAGGCCTCTTCGTAGCGCTGCTCACCCTGAAAAGCAAAGGCACGGTCCATATAATCCGCAACCGCCTGTGTCCGCTGCGTTTCCATCGTCTGGCGAATCTGGGTCGTCAATTCATCGGCCTGCTGTTGTCGTTGAAGCTCGGTTTGTTGCTGCGATACCTGCCGGGCCTCATTGACTTTTTGCTCAAGGTTGATCAACCGGGCCGTGTAATCGGAGTAAATGGCATCGCCCAGCAACATCTTATTTTTTTCCACCGTCGAAAACGCCCGGCGAAGCGACTGCATCGCTTGATCAAACTGCTGGTTATCCAGCGCCTGTTGGGCTTTTTCAACCGCATCTTCGACAATCGCCATCGTATAATCGACCTGCACGGCTCGTTTTTGCTTGACCACTTCAAGATACGACAACTCCTTCTGACGCTGTGTCTGCATCGAGGCGCTGTCGGCAACGCGTCGATCGACCTCAAGCTCTAAAAGATCGATCGGCTCAATGTCCTCGTCCATATCATCAGAAGAAACTTGAATCGTTCGATCTGTTTCACCCGGCAGCGTTGGATCACTAAAAGTCGGCACGACCGCACCGTCGTCGATTAACAAGATGTACTGCTGCGGACTTTTATCCCCTTTGACTGAATAGCCGGACTCGGCAACCTGTATGAATCCCTGCCGGGCCTGTTCAGATTGCCCGCTGTTATATGATGATACACTTTGATCGAACAACGATTGCCATCTCTGCTGTTGGCGTCGATTTTGGTCGGAAATCTGCTGGTAGCTGTCCTGAATCATCTGCCGTTCATGCTCGCTGGCATACTGACTGCCCGTGATCTGGGAAAGCAAGCCGAGTGCATCGGCGTAATTGCCCTGTTCGGCTAATGTCTCGCTTTGCCGCAAAATGCGAGCAATCTTTTCTCGTTCTTCAAGAGATTGGGTGATCTGGTTTTGCAGCTTGACAATGGTTTGGTGCTGGCGTTGGGAAATATAGGCAACAAATTCATCCGATGTCTGCAGCGTGCCAAGATGGCTCTGCGCCTGCTGATAGAGGCCGCGATTAATCTGTTCGGTAACAATTCGAATGGTCATATCAATCTTGGCGCGTTTGGCCTGATCGATGCTCGAAGTCGCAGCGGAAACGGCCATCGAGAATGCCCCCCAAAGAAGCCCGAAGACGATAACAGACACGAACTTACGATTGCATAAGGAAGATAACAACTTCACCATAAACCTCTCCACTGATTATAGAATGAGACCACAATTAAAATTTCCAATAAGAAGACCGCTTTTAATGACTATATCGGCCGTCCAGACAGTGTATATTTAATCTATCCTAAAAGCAAGTGAAAAATAGTTAATCTGGTATAGATGGGCTTGTTTTTGATACTGATAACGGGTATATTCAGGGGAAAATAATGCTTTTTACGGACTTTAAACTTCAATTATGTCAGAAAAACTGATTATCGCCATTGAAACCTCCGGCCGGGTCGGCTCTGCGGCCATCGGCCGAGGTAACGAATTGATCTCGGATATTTCGTTTTCCGGGTTTATGAAGCACAGTGCGGAATTGCACTGCACATTGGAAAAACTGCTTCATCAGGCCAATGCTTCGCCCGATGATGTCGAACAATGCTATATTACTGCCGGGCCGGGCAGTTTTACCGGACTTAGGATCGCGGTAACCGCCGCCAAGATGTTCTATTTTACACAAAAGGCCCAGATTATCGCCGCAGACTCAATGGATGTAATCGCTGAAAGTGCATCCCGATATGCCGCAGATACCGGACAAACCGTTGATTGTATCGCCACAATTCTGGACGCAAAAAAAGATTTATTTTATGCCGCGGTCTTTGATCGGGTTGATGAAAGTTGGAAAAAATGCCTCGGGACAGGTCTTTTCTCTGTCGAACAGCTACTGGATTGGCTGGAAACGAATAAAAAAAAGGATGTCGGCTTACTGGGAGAGGGACTCGTCTATTATGCCGAAAAATTTAAGGCCCCGTTTACCCACCTTCTGGATGAGTCCTACTGGTCCGCTACGGCGGCGGGATTGTTCCGTGTGGGACGGCGAATGGCCACAGAGGAACAATTTGCCGATCCTTTCGCACTGACACCGAGGTACATTCGCGGAGCAAATGCGGCTGTGAAGCGTCCAAGGAAGAAGAGTTAAAAAAAACTCCCTCCCCCCTGCTAAAAGGAGAAAAGCAGGAGGAAAAGAGTACATCATGACTTACAAAGTCCGCCAAGCATTCAACGCAACCCCGGACGGATCGAGAGTGCGAGGGTGTTCATACTTCGGTTTCCTGCTTGTTTTTCGACGAAATACTTTTTTTAGAATCGTCATTTTTAGGCCCCCCATTGAGCTATGAAAATTTGACTCTTTCAACGGTCCGTATTATACCAAATAAAGACCCCCGAGTCAAGGAAATTCGCCTCCTGTTTGATCGTCCCATAAGTTACGGGGTATCATTTCAAGACGCCGATTTGTACTGAAAATATGCTCGGTATCTATAAAAAAATGATGGTTTAATAAGTGAACAAATCCGTGAGTTTGTAGGTTTGCTCGGTCGCGGCGTTGAGGGCATTGCGGATTTTGAGCTGGACGCGGCGGGAGAGTTTGCGGCCCTTGCAAGCGCGGGAGACCATCTTATGCGTGATCTGCTCGGTCGAAGCGGCGACGAGGTCGTGATGTGTTATTTTATGCTTTTCGAGTAACTCGATCATCGGCTGGGGGCCGAGGCTGTGTTCTGTTGTATCGTTCATTTTATTGTCCACAGATTACACTGATTTTCACAGATTTTTTTTAGACAGGATTAACTGGATTTACAGGATACAAAAACAAGGAGCATAAAAGAATCCGCATCTGGCAACGGTCACATTCCTATCGAATGTGCCGCCCCTTCGGGGCTTGCTTTCTTATCTCTTCTGTTTCCGAAGGTTTCACCCCCGGCTATTATATTACGGCCCTTCGGGCCTGACAAGGAATATTCTATTTAAATAGGTTCCTGTTTAATCATCCTCTCCGTTCTCATATTACCAGAATAATGTTTGCAAAATCATTATCAATAACACAAAAAATGAAAACCAACCATCCTTTAAAATTTAATCCCTGCTTGTCATTTCTCTCTTTGGTCTTTGAAAAACACCCTGCTATCAAAATTAGTAGTTACGAAAAAGAGAATTATTGAAGATATGCACACAGAAGCTATATCGAAAATATTCACGCCCTAATCCTTTTCCTTACCAAATGGTTTTTTGAGGATGTCTCCTATTAGGGAGATTCCTTTTGAGCCGGTTTTGTAAACGACTTTGGTGCTGGTTGCGCTGATGTCGTAAACGGCTTGGCTGGCGGTGCTGGCGGCTTTGATGGGGACTTTTACAAAGCTGTCCAGAATCGAGCCGGTTTCGTCTATGGCGTCGGCTACTTTTTCGGTGGCGTCTGTGGCGGCGGCTCCTGCGCGACCTCGGACTCCGGCCCAAACATCTTTAAAGAAGATGTCTTTGACATCGTTATAGAAATCGCCCACATGGCTCAAAAGATGCTTTTTGGCCTCGGCTTCGTTCCAGCCGCGAAAGCTTCGGCAGCGATCCATTGCGGCGTGGCCGGTAATGGTCGTCATGAAACCGGCGCCGATGCCCTGGGCGATGTCATCGACAAAGCGGCCGATGCCGGGGACGCGGGAGGCGATTCCCTCGATGAGGTTTTTGCCCATGTTGATATAGTTGACGGTGGCGATAACATTGATGATGTCCGAAAAAATGCGAAGCTGTTCGCTCACCGACGGGCGGACACGATAGACCCGGACGATGCGGACGACCATAACCAGATTGCGATAGAGGACGATGAGAAGGTCAGCGGATTTGTACGGGCTGAGCGTTACGCCGACCATAATATCCCGCATCGAATCCCGTACCTGCTTTGACGCGGCGGCATCAAGGGTTTTAAGGACCGGCTTGATGTGGTTTTCCTCGATGGCAGTAATCAGGTTCAGCGTTTCGGTGCGATCGAAAGCAAATTGGCTTTCAAGCTGTGATAATGCGTTGGTTATTTGCGAGCGGTCATCGTCGCTGAGATTGGGATTGGAAATCAGCCGCTGCAGGAAGCGTTTTAGGTATTGGATGTACTTTTTTAGCTGTCGATCCGTGGCGGTGCTGACATCGTCGATCTTCGGGGGCTTGAGTGCTCTGGGGAAAACAGCCATATTCGCCCAGACATAGACCACCAGCCAGATCAGCAGGCCAATGACCGCCGCGGCGAAGGTGTATCCGGCGATGGGATGGAAATTGTGCAATGTCTGATAGGCCCGCAGGGCTTCCAGCACAGCGAAGAATGTCAGCAGGACACCGATGACAATGACGGCGGTACGAATGAGTTTCCAGATTGTTTTGAGCATAACGGCTCCAGCTCCTTTCGTTGTTTATTTGTGTTTATTGTACCGAAAACAGACCCAAGGTGTCAAATAAATGATTTAGGGAGACTTTTATGCGCTTTCACTGTATCGCCCCGTTGGGGCTTGCGGGAGTTTGGGGGACATTATTCCGGGGGTTAACACCCCCGGCTATTGTATTACGGCCCTTCGGGCCTGTAGGGAATCGTGGTCTTGGACTGATGTTGATTTTTGGCGTGGTTTGGGATATGGTGTGTTTATGACTGAAACAGACGCCGCAAAGCTTGATATTGTTGATCTTGGGACACAGCCCTACGGGCAAATACTGGATATGCAGATGGCGTTGTGTTTGAAGCGACAAGCGGATAAGATTGAAAATACCGTGTTGATCGTGGAGCATCCGGCGGTGATTACACTGGGTGCGCGGAAGAGTGAAAATAAGCTGCTGACCGATGAAGATGTGATCCGCGACCAAGGGATTGATTTGGTGCGGGTCGGTCGCGGCGGCGGGACGACGGCACATAATCCGGGACAGTTGGTGGTGTATCCGATTATTAAGCTGAAAAGCTTGGGATTGGATGTGAACGCTTATATTCATTCGCTGGAACAGGTCGGGATTGAACTTTTGCAATCGCTGGGTGTTGAAAGCGACCGCCGCAAGGGGTTTCCGGGGCTGTGGATCGGTGAAAAGAAAATCGCCTCGATTGGTGTGCAGCTTAAAAAGTGGGTCAGCTTTCACGGAATGGCTGTCAATATCAATAATGATCTGAGCATCTTTGAACATATTGTGCCGTGCGGGCTGGATGGCGTTGTGATTACTTCGGTGCAGGAAGAAACGGGGAAGGCGGTGGATATGGGCGGCGTTAAAGAAAAATTAGTGGAATTGTGCAAAAGAGCTTATCTGTCGCCCCTTCGGGGCTTATGATTTATTGAGACCTGTACCGGGAGTTTCACCGGCGGCTATTGTATTACGAACCTCTGGTTCTAATAAGGAATTTAGTTTTTTTGTTCCGAAGCAGGGACGCTTCGGCTACATTATTGCGGCCCTTCGGGCCTGATAGGGAATACTGTTTTATGTGCGGGCGAGACGCCCGCGTTTCCAGTGGAAAGGGAATTTAGGTGAGTTCAAAAATAAAACGACGGTTACCGCCGTGGCTGACGCGGCGGATTGGTGCGGGCGAAACATTTAAGCATACGCATCATACGCTGGATGCGTTGGGAATCGAAACGATCTGCACCAATGCTGACTGCCCCAATCGGGGCGACTGCTGGAGCCGGGGGACGGCGACGGTGCTGATCCTCGGTAATATTTGTACACGCAATTGTAAATTCTGTGCTGTCGGACACGGCAAGCCGCTGCCGCCGGATGTGACGGAGCCGGATCGGGTGGCGCAGATGGCTAAGGAAATGAAGCTCAAATATCTGGTGATTACCAGTGTGGATCGGGATGATCTGGACGATGGCGGCGCGGGGCATTTTCGGGATGTGATTGCCCGCTGCCGAAAAGTTGTGCCGGAATTGGAATTTGAATTACTCGTACCGGATTTTCGCGACAGTCAGGATGCGTCTCTGGAAATCCTTAAAACCGCCCTGCCATTTGTATTCGGGCATAATGTAGAGACGGTGCCATCATTGTATTCAACGGCGCGGCCGGGTGGGGATTATCAGCGTTCGCTGGACCTGCTGGAAAAAGCCAAACAGACCTTGCCAAGCACGCAGACAAAATCCTCGCTGATGCTGGGGTTGGGTGAACAGGACGATGAGTTGATGGGAGTTCTCAAAGACCTGCGAGCCATCGGCTGTGATCGGCTGGCACTGGGCCAATATCTCAGACCCGATAAAAATTCTCTCGCCGTGGAAGAATATATCACGCCGAAAAAATTCGACTGGTGGGCACAGCAGGCAAAGGCGTTGGGATTTACCTGGGTGCAGAGTTCGCCGTTTACGCGGAGTTCATACCACGCAGAAGAGAAATAGTTTTCGGTCCACAGATTACACCGATTGCCACAGATTGTTTCATAAGCAATGTGTCACCTCGGCCTCCGAGCCAGGGTCCAGGGCGTTAACGACTGGATGCCGGATCAAGTCCGCATGACAAAAATGTATATCTGTCCTCATCCGAAAGCATTGTTTAATGTTTTCCACGAGGCCACTGACTCTTTTTTGTCTCACACGGCTTGTTATCGGACAGCACCCTATAATAATTCCTCTTTTTATTTGGCCCCCACCCTTTCAAATCTTATATTTTACTTGGAACTATTAACCAGACCTTTGTTTGGGGGGCAGTATTATGTTGAAGAAACACAAAAAGCAAAAGGGTATTGCGCTGGTGGTGGCAATGCTGTTCGTCATGGTCTTTTCGGCTTTCTCGGTGGCGATGTTCTCGATGTCATCGGGTAACTCGCTGGTCGCGGCGAATCTGCACAAAGTCAACGCAGCCCGATCCAGTGCTGAATCGGGACTGGAAGTGGTTCGCTACTATCTGGCCCAGGCGGAAATCCCCGGCATGATGCCTCAGAACCAATGGTTCGAGGAATTGCAGACGCAACTACTGGAGAGTGGCGGAATTCTGCCCAGCGGAATACACGCTGATTTCGTTACAGATGACGATGGCGAAGTAACGATGGTGACAATTGGCGCATCCTCTCCCGTTACATTGGACAGCAATCAATCTTTCACCGCCGAAGTCTGGGACAGCGGCGACCGGATCAATATTCGTGTTGCCGGGAACGCCAGCGGCATTGAACGAAAGATTCAGGGCAGCTTTATCTATGGCGAAAAACCCGAACCCTATTCTGTGTTCGACTTTGGCGTCGCCACCAAGGGGCCTTTGTCGCTGTCGGGCAATATCCTTCTGGACGGCGTGAATGTCTCGGTAGAGTCCGATGTCTATATTGAAAGTTTAAACTATAATGATGCCCTGTCGATCATTGGCAACTCGCAGATCGCCGGTGATGTAAAAATCGTCAATGAAGACGGCTATGTAACCTTGCAGGGTGGCAAGGCGGGTATCGGCGGCGAAACCGGAGTGGATGCGATCAACAATCATGTCGAAATCGGCGCGCCTCAAACCCATTTTCCCATTCCCAATACCAGCTATTTTGAACACTATGCCACCGGCATTACCATTGACTCGACAACTAATATCGGTTCATTGGGATCTTTGGATAATGTCCGCATTGCCGCAGGCACAAATCCTACTTTTAACGCCAATATGCAGATAAACGGTGTACTGTTTATCGAGTCTCCCAATATAGTGAATTTTCGTGGAAGCGCAGATATTACCGGCGTGATTGTCGGCGACGGCGACTATACCGACAACAGCGGAACCAATACAATCACATTCAGAGGCAATGTTTCGAGCAGTTCTGTGGCCGAACTGCCCGAATCGTTCGGCGATCTGCGCAATGAGACCGGCACCTTTATGATGGCCCCCGGTTTTGCCGTTTCAATGGGAGGCAACTTTGACACGCTGAATGGCGCTATCGCCGCCAACGGCGTGGAGTTCTTTGGAAACGCCGGCGGGATCATCGGCGGATCAGTGCTGAACTATTCCGATGAGCCCATGGAGTTAAGCGGCAACAGTGATCTGTTTTTCAACCGAACGGGGAATACTGAAATACCCGTTGGCTTTGAGCCCGTATTGAATATCGTCATCTCATACGACCCCAGCGATTATGAGGAGATCATCTAAGAGGACTCGATTGGATTGACTTAATCCGGCAGCTATTCAAAAAGCATACCGGACCCTATAGAACGGCCGTACAGAGCTGTGCTTGTCTGATGCCTCTGTACGGCTTATTTTTTTGTAGTTCATCGTTAAGGATTTGGCTCTGCCAAAGCTTCCCTAAACCTGCGCTGCACACCAACGACGGCTCACCACCAAGCGCAGACTGGAAGTCTGCGTTCCATTAACTACCGCATCACACCTAATCGGCGGAGGGTGGCGCGAGTCCATTTGCCGGAGCGGATTTGTGTCCACAGCAACAGCCACAGCATCACAAATGGCAGGCCGCAGAAGCGAAGGTAGAACATCACTTTCCAGAAAATCGAACTGTCGGCTTTGGCCCAGCCGCCGCACAGCAGTTCCCCGGGCAGCCAGATCGTGCCGATCAGCACCTTCGGCAGAACCACCTGCCACGGCGTGACGATCACCAGCAGAAACAGCGAGATAAAGAATGCCCGCGCAATATGGTTGATCCCACCAAGACGAGCGGCCAGCGATATCTTCAGGCACATCAGCAATGTCAGGCCGTAAAGAATCACCGCGGTAATAATGACGAAATTACATACCGCAACCACGCCGGCAGCGAAGGGACAGGAAATACGAAACAGAGACAATGCAACCTGTGAAAAATCCGGCTCTTGGGCAGCGGCCTGCTCCGGGGCAGGTTGGGCGTTATCCGTTGACGCCTCGGCCATCGAATCTGTTACTTCAACAGGCAGCATATCCGTTTCATCTTCGCCCAGCGCCGCCGCATCCGGATTCTCCTGATTCGCTGACTCGACGATTTCATCAATCGCCTGTTCAATGGCCTTGCCCTCTTCGGCTTCCGTGGCAACCGGTTCGGCCTGCTGGACCGGCTCGGTGGTTGCGGCCAGAAAAACGAGTGCTCCCACCTGCCCTGTTTTCTGTGCATTGGCCTGTGGTTTGGGTTCGATCGAACATTGTTCTTTCGGGCAAGTCGTTGGACAGATTGCTGGAGCGGCATCTTTACACGGCAAGCATCCGTCTTTGTTAATCCGGCCGAAATGGTCCATCCAGAAAACAATCTGGCACAATACCAATCCGATCAGGATCAGGGTAAACAGAAAGTTTTTCATTGACTGACAGGCACTGACGGCCTCCAGTGCGTCGGTCGTATCAATCATATTTTGTGGTCTTGCCTGATTTGCTTCCATCGCAATACTCTCCTTAATTTATCGATTGGGTTCACTTAACGCCCCACATAATACGCCGCTGTCGATTATGACGCAAGAAAAAACACAAAACAATCATCCATCGACAATCATCAATAGTCAATCAAAAAGAGTGGGTCTGTAAGCCGAGTTCTGTCCCCCGTAAACGGGATGACGGTCATTAAACTTTGACCGGCCGTCGCCGACCGGCTCTGCCGAACGGTCTCCCATTCGGCACGCAACCTACCCGCTGTGATAGCGTTCGGGCCGAACACACAGCATACTTGGTCTTGCAGGCGGTGGGGTTTGCCCTGCCGCCGCTGTTACCAGCGACGCGGTGCGCTCTTACCGCACCATTTCAACCTTACCTGTGCCCCGAAGGGCCATCGGCGGTGTGTTTTCTGCGGCACTTTCCCGCGGGTCACCCCGGGCGGCCGTTAGCCGCCACCGCGCCCTGCCCTGCTCGGACTTTCCTCCGGATGTCTCTCAACCCGGCGACCGTCCAACCCACTCAAGGAACCATTGTAACACGAATCAGTGCCTTACACAAATACTGTTTTCGAGCCGATTGCCCAGTAAGTTGCCCCGAAAACGGCTCTTTACATTCTGATTCAAACTGACTACAATGCTTGGAAATGATTTGAACATGAGGGATTCGCTATGAAAATGGTCAAAATATACGATACGACGCTGCGGGATGGAATGCAGGCCGAGGGGGTCAGTTTTTCCGTTGAGGATAAGCTGCTAATCGCACGCAAACTGGATGAGTTCGGGGTTCACTACATCGAAGGCGGCTATCCGCAGAGCAATCCAAAAGAAGAAGAATTCTTCGCACGGGTCAAAGAAATCCCGTTTGCGAACGCCAAAATTGTGGCATTTGGCAGCACCCGCCGGGCCAATACAAAGGTCGAAGAAGACGCTTGTATTGCCGCGTTGTTAGCCAGCGACACACCGACGATCACGATGGTCGGCAAAACATGGGATATGCATGTTACGGAAGTGTTGCGGTGCAAGCTTGAAGAAAATCTGAAGATGTGCGACGAATCCGTTGCTTATGTCAAGAAACAGGGCCGTGAGGTTATCTTTGACGCCGAACACTTTTTTGACGGCTACAAAAACAACCCCGACTATGCGATGAAGGTTTTGCAGGCCGCCGCGGATTCCGGGGCGGATGTGCTGGCTCTGTGTGAAACCAACGGCGGCTGTCTGCCGCATGAGGTTTATGAAATCACCGAAGCCGTTTGCAAAGCATTCCCCACAGTAGAAATCGGCATTCACTGCCACAATGACACCGACTGCGCCGTCGCCAGTTCTCTGGCCTCTGTTCGCGGAGGAGCAACGCATGTCCAGGGAACCATTAACGGACTTGGCGAACGCACGGGCAATGCCAATTTATGTACGATCATCCCCAACATTTCATTAAAGATGGGCTATGAAACCGTCGGAGAAGACAAACTGGAATCTCTGACGGAACTGTCGCGGTTTGTCTTTGAGATCGCCAATCTTGCACCGGCGACGCATATGCCGTATGTCGGCGAAAGCGCTTTTGCTCACAAGGCCGGTCTGCACATCGACGCCATTCGTAAAAACGAAAAGACCTACGAGCATGTCCATCCGAGCTTAATCGGAAATGAACGACGATTCCTGATCTCAGAATTGTCCGGTGCCTCCAATGTGATGGGCAAACTTGAGAATCGCAAATTAACATCAGACAAAGAACTTGCCCGCAAGATCCTCAAGCGGGTTCAGCAGTTGGAAAGCGAGGGGTATCAGTTTGAGACCGCCGAGGCCAGCTTTGACCTGCTGATCAAAAAAGAGATGGGAACCTATCAGAAAAGCTTCGACCTGATTCGGTATCACACGACCGTGGAACGGACGCCGGAGGGACAAATCGTTACCGAAGCAACGGTCAAACTCCGTGTGGATGGAAAAATTGAGCATGTCGTCAGCGAAGGCGACGGCCCGGTCAACGCATTGGACGGCGCCCTGCGAAAAGCACTGGAGCCGGCTTATCCGAATCTTAAGGATATGAACCTGATTGATTATAAGGTGCGTGTCGTCAATGCCCGCGAGGGAACCGCCGCCAAAGTCCGCGTTGTCATCGAAAGCCGCGATGCGGAAGATATGTGGGGAACCGTTGGCGTCTCCGAGAACATCGTCGAAGCAAGTTGGCATGCGCTAGTTGACAGCATCGAGTACAAACTACTCAAGGAAGCCAACAAAGTCCCATAAAAAGGCCGTCTGAACCCTCTGGAAAGTCATATTTTAGGCAATAAAGACCTCTAAACCCGCAAAAGAAAAGGATTCAATAAAAAACTGGGGGAAATCTATCTTTATTGGCCGCTCGTGAAAAATAATCTGGCAATAAGGATACTCAATATGCTACAATGAAACCCATATTGGTTGAATGCAAGTGAGTGGTTAAAGTGTCATATTTATAATAATCGAGTTTAGTGCCATTTATAAACGGACTCATACTAAAGATGATTTTGCGGTGGACAATTTGGGGACTGCTTCTGGTTCAAGCTGTCGGATTTTGCCAAATCCAGAACGGGCGATTTGAAATTCCTGACCCGAACCGCGCAACCGAATGGTTTACGCCGCCCAAATACTGGGACTTCGAGAATTATGCTAACACACTCTCTGAGTTCACCCCACAGCCAGCACACAATCAAACCATCGAGTGGACTATTCCATCTCCTTTCGAGGGGGAATACTTCCTGTTGCTGTCCACCGAGGATGTGGAAGGCCCGGGAAGCGACGGGCAAATCAAACACTCCGCCGCCTGGCAGGTGCTTCACGCGAGAACGGGGGATGTTCTTGTCGGGGCCTATTTTTTCGGTACCTGCGACTATACGCCTTTTGGCGATATCGGAACCATTGTTCTTGAACCCAATGATCCAATTGATGGATTAAGACCGATTACACTGGTAGATATCGAAGTTAGCGATATCGGCAACTTCGGTTCAACGGACGGCTGGCAGACCTTTCAACACACCTTTGATTCATCGCAAACAGGTGATTACACCATTCGTTGCAAGGTCGAGGATTATACCGACAAAATCTATAGGTCATACTTGGCTGTCGATAATCTTCGCATTTGCTCTGCCATTCCCGCTTACGGGGACCTCAATATGGACTGCGGCGTGGATTTGCTGGATTTCTCCGTCCTCGGAAGTGTCTGGCTGGCGGACTGCAACGATATTTCAGATCCTAATGCTCCGTGTCATTTGGCCGATATGGACAAAAGCGGGATTGTTGACCCAAACGACTTAGTCCTTATGTCCGAACACTGGCTGGAAAAGTTCTGGTACGAGTAAACTGCGAACTGCTGTCTTGACAAAAAACAACTTCTGTTAATTCTGACCCTTCTTTGGCAGTATTTCAGATTCACCTCAGATTATTCATTTGACATAAAAACACATACTGGATATTATGGATAATTGGTGAGGTGCAAAAGAGTTGTATCTCATGGGATTACGAAATATTGAGTAGGGAGGCCGACAAAATGTATTTTGAAAACCGTAGCCACAAATCCTCATGGCGATTCCACTGGCACTGGCTTTTTGCTTTCATCGTCTTACTTTCGATTTTATCTTTTCTCACAGCCCAGATCTTTCCACATCAAGACAAACTGAGTCTATTTTTTGCAACTACAACCGAACTCTTACTTTGGACAGGTGGATTTGTCGCTGTATTTGCCAACTTATTCCTGCTGTACAGAGCTGTTGAAGCACTCAAGGTCAATAGTGAAAGACTGGAGAATGGGGCCGAAATGCTCTCCCGTCAAAATAACCTTCTCACCCAAATATCACAGGCCGCCCGCCTGAGCGATACCGCCAAGGAAGTCGTTTTTCGAGATTCTGAACAGATGGAGTTAGGAGAAGCGGCGCTGACAAAACTGCATCAACATGATTTTGATGAAGCTGAATCAATGATCAATGCGATGGCCGGATACCCCAAATACAAAGAGCTTGCAACTCGATTAAAACGCATGGCGGAAAAATACCGCAATGCGACCGAGGAGGGCCGCGTCAATCAGATCATCGCTCATATTGAGGATCTCTTTGACCAAAAACTCTGGATTCCGGCCGCCGCACAAATCGAGAATCTGCTTAAGACCTTTCCGTATTCAGACAAGGCCAAAACCATGCCGGTTCACCTGCGGGAACGAAAGGATCGACAAAAGCGCGAGCTGCTGGCAGACTGGGATATGGCCGTTCGAGAAAAAAGTACCGATCGAAGTCTGGAAATCCTCAAAGAGCTAGACCTGTATCTGACGCCGAACGAAGCCCTTGCCCTTCGGGAATCGGCCAGCAGCGTGTTCAAAACGAAACTTCACAATCTGGGTGTTGAGTTTTCGGTTGCGGTGGCTGAGCAAAACTGGAAAAAAGCCCTCGAAACCGGACGCAACATCGTCCAGAACTTCCCCAACAGCCGCATGGCTGCGGAAATCCGAAGCAAACTCGATATTCTGTCCGAACGCGCCAAAAAGACTGCATCCTAAAACAACATGAGCCAATCACTAAAGATAACCGTCTTAGTTGATGCCTCGACGATCCCGGCTGGGGACACTGAGTTTCGGGAGCCAAAAGGGAAAATGATAACGGAATACCATGTCGTCGAAGCCCTACGGCATCTGGGGCATTGCGTGTCCGTCATCGGGGTCTTTGACAATATCGAATCCATCATTGGCGACTTAAAAGAAATACAGCCCGATCTCGTCTTCAATCTGACCGAGCAGTATTATGGCGAGCGTTGTTGGGATAAGAATATCACGGCCGTGTTAGAACTGCTCCGGATTCCATACACCGGAACGGGAACCACCGGATTGATGCTGTGCCGCGACAAACGATTATGTAAGGAACTCCTTGGTGTGCATAAAATCCGTGTTCCGAATTTCGTCTCTCTGCCCTGGAATCGCACCGTTCGCATTTCCAAAAAAACTCATTACCCCCTCGTCGTCAAACCTACATTTGCGGACGGCTCTGAGGGCATTTCCAATGCCTCGTTGGTTTTTACGGAAGAGGCCTTAAGGGAACGAGCGGATTTTATCCATGCCCGATGGGAGCAGGATGCCATTGCGGAAGAATATATCGAGGGCCGCGAACTGTATGTAACGGTGCTGGGGAACAAACGGCTGAAAGTTTTTCCCGCCAGAGAATGCCTGTTTGATGCGAATAATGAAAACGGGCCATGCCTGGCCACTTACCGCGTCAAATGGAACGACGCGTATCGTGAGCGCTGGGGAATCCATTTTGGCTTCGCCGAACTGGACACCGAAACGCACCGGCAAGTAGCTCGGATATGCAAAAGGGCTTTTCGAGCGTTGCATCTTCGTGATTATGCCCGTATTGATCTGCGGCTCCGAGCCGACGGAAAAATATACATTTTAGAAGCCAATCCAAATCCGGATCTCGCCTATGGTGAAGAAGTCGCTGAGGCCGCAGAAAGAGCGGGCTGCAACTATGAAGGACTCCTTACCCAAATTATTAATCAGGCATCAAAAAGAAAACCCTAAGTAGGGCAGGCCATATGTATCATTACCAAACGACCATCCGATTACACCAGACAGACGCGGCCGGGGTTGTGTTTTTCTCCCATCTCTTCGTTATCGCCCACGACGCCTATGAGTCTTTTCTCGAATCCCGCTTACCCCTGAACGCAGTTCTGTCAGACGGAAAGTACATTATTCCCATCGTACGCGCCCAAGCGGACTATTTACTGCCGCTTGCACTGTCAGAAAAAATCTGTGTAGAGTTATCCCTTGATCAGATAGGGGAATCTTCATTCAGTTTGAATTATATCGTCAAAAACAGTAACATGGAAAGTGCCGCCCGTCTCAAGACCACCCATGCGATACGATTAAAAAAGAATCAGGAAAAAGTTCCGGTCCCGGATTCTGTCAAAAATGCTCTGGAAGCACTTCATTGACGAGGCCGTTTCGGTCGGATCAGTTCCGTCGCACGGGCCTGAAATTCACTCCTGTTCGGCTTCAAGAAAGGGCAAAAGTCCTGCGGCCATGGCAAGAAATCGTCAGGAATTTTGAAGCGTTCCAGTCGGTCTTGAAGCACTTCTTTAGCTCGGCCGCTGTCAAATCTCCTGCCCTGCCTTGTTTTTATAAAGGCAACGGGCCGTTTTCCGAAACGGGCGTCCTCAATGCCGACCACCACGACCTGCTCAACCGATTTAATACAACCAATGGCTTGCTCAATTTCTTCCGGGTGGATATTTTCTCCGCCGGAAATAAACATCGAATCTTTTCGACCGGTAAGATGAAGGTTGTTTTTAGCGTCAAAACAGCCCGTATCCCCCGTATGAAAAAAACCGTCATCATCAACGGCGAGATCAATACTGTTTTCGCTGACATACCCCTTGAAAAGCGGCTCTCCTTTAACTAATATCTCACCTTCCAAGGTCAATTTCACCCGTCTGTATTTGAGGGGCTGACCCGTCGAGTCATTTCCGTCGAACCAGTCCTTCCCGCTCGTAGTTGTAATTTGCGAGGCCATCTCTGTGGATCCGTAAGTCCTGTAAATCGGCAACTCCAGGGCCATTGCTTTTTGAATTAAACTCAATGGGAGCGATGCCCCGCCCAGTAAAATGGCGGTCAGCGTTTTTAGTTTTCGGACGCACGCAGGGTCTTCCAGTAACTGAATAAGTTGGGTCGGCACAACGGAAAGATGTGTCATATCATACTGTCGGATCGATTCAACAAGCGGTTGTTTCGGGGCCGGGCAAACAATCGTTCCACCATGCAGCAAGGCCCGCGCTATCAGTGAAAAACCACTGATGTGATACATCGGAAGAGACGCCAACCATTTGTCCCCCGGCCCAAACGAGATATTATCATCTGCTCCCAGAGCGCTAAAATAGTGATTTTCAAGGGTATGCAGAACCGCTTTGGGCTTTGCGGAACTTCCGGTTGTCATAATAAGACTTGCGTTTGCCTGAAGATCAAACTTGTTTTTGTCATATGGGTCCGGGGTCCAGTCTGTACTGCCGCCGCCGACAAAATCATTGATAAAAAAAGATTCCGTTTTCGGCACAACCGTTTTGAAGTCTCTGGAAGTAAAAAAAGCATGGACACTTAAATCGTCAAGTGTACTCAGCACTTTGCGACTCGGATAGCGTGTACTGACCGGAATGATCACCGCACCCAACTGCCAGCAGGAAAGTGCCATTTTAGCAAATTGGACACTGTTTTCACTTCGTATAGCAACCGCGTCCCCCTGACGAATGCCGAGGCGGTGCAGTTTGGACATTAATGGATGATTGCTATTTGGCATGGGCTGTTTCCGGTCTTTATTTTCCATCAGACATCACTCAGTAATGCCTGCTTGAAACAAGGGCGTTGTTCCAACAAATGCTGCAATCTGACTGAACCATTCACAACGGGAATCCGATGAGCGAGGCCATCCTCAGCGAACCATTTCAGCGTATCCAGGCCTGCCGGAACACCCGAAAGCCCCATGGCTCCGGCAAAAAGAAACAACGCCCTGATAGCAAGGCCGCTTTGGAAACTACTGCTCAAAACCGACATTATATTGTTACGGCGGGCGATGTCAATCAGTTCAGCGGTGTGCCTAAGCCCTCCGGCGAGACCGGGTTTTATGACAAAAGCACCGACATGGCCAAGACCGGAGATCGAATCAAGACTCTTTTCGAGAAGTGTCTCGTCGAGGGCCAGGGGGATGCCGGTTTTTTCGACAAACGCTTTCTGGTCACAAACACGATTAACCGGCTCTTCAATATATTCGATTCGGTCCGAACCAATTCGCCCGCAGAACGCTACCGCTTCTTCCAAGGTCCAGGATCTGTTTGCATCTAAACGCAAGTTTATTTTATTTTGAACGATCTCTCTTGAGGTCTTTATTCTGTTTGCGTCTTCGGCAATCGAGTTGCCCCCCACTTTAATTTTTACCGTCGTGAATCCCCGTTCAAGCATCTCCCGCAAATCCGTATATAAGCCCTCTGAATCAGCACTCGTCAAACCACAGGCAGGGACTTTCAGCCCCGAAAATATACCTTGTCCGGCGGTTTTCTGAATCGATAAATCAAACAACGCCATCTCAAGACCGAATGAAACTGAGGGGGGAAGATCCATATCAATCTGTTTTTCTATTGGATCGGTGAACAACGCTGTTTCATTTTGAATATCCCTCCCGAGAAGTGTTTGACGAACCCGCAAAATACAGCAAGCGGCTTCGTCCATTGTTTCTTTATGAAGAAAAGGCAGCGGTGCAACCTCTCCATACCCTGTCCGTCCGACTGAATCAATCAGTGAAAGGATAAGACCTGTGCGATTCTCGAGAGCATGGCCTTTTATGATAATCGGCCTGACGAGTTTCAGGTCATACTTCTGCAATCGAACATCCGATATCTTCATAGCACCCAGCCGGCCGAAAAGAGAACGCTGAATAAAATCAAAAATTTCCCTGTATCCTCCAATACCTGATTGCATGTTGGAGCGTCGTCGCCTTTCAAATAGACGGCGTAAATAGATTTCCATGCAGTATATAGAGCAAACACCGAGACAAGACTCCCATAGTGTCCTTTTGTGATCCAGCATAATACAACGGGAATAAGAGATGCCGTCACCACACAGGCAATATACTCAAAAACGCCGAACTTCCTGCCCAATCTGACAACCAGTGTTTTCTTTCCGGCGGCTTTATCCGTCCGACGATCCCTGAGATTATTGACGGCCAAAATAGCCGTTGAAATAAGCCCCGGAGCTAACCCCGCAATAATCACAATGGGATTGATTGAATGCGTCTGCAGATAATAGGTTCCGCCCACAGCGACCGGCCCAAAAAATAAAAGGACAAACAACTCCCCTAAGCCCACATAGCCAAGAGGCAAAGGCCCTGCGGTGTAAAGAATACCGCTTAAGATCGACAGGATGCCGATAACCATGATGGGCCAGCCCCCCCTGCTTATCAGATAAAGCCCTAGAACAGCCGCAAGTCCAAAAATCCCAACCGAGGCCCGCATCATTGCAGCCGGCGAAACGAGTCCGGCCTGTGTGGCCCGAACCGGCCCGGTTCTCTCTTTGGTGTCAACACCTTTGACATAATCAAAATAGTCATTTGAAAGGTTGGTCCCGATCTGAATGAGCAGCGCCGCCAAAATAGTAGCCAAAAAAATACCGATATGGATGGGACGGTCGCCGTACGCCAAAGCCGTCCCAATTAACACCGGTCCAGCGGCGGCCGGCAATGTTTTAGGGCGGATGCTGAGGAACCATATTTTAAATTGTGCCTGCGACAGATCCATTTCCCATCCTATCGAATCGTGTTTTTTTCGTCAGCTACAGTTTGGCAGTTACTTTCGAAACCGACTGAAATCCGGCTTCCGCTTACCGATAAAGGCATCGCGTCCTTCCTGAGCTTCCTGCGTTTGATAAAACAACGCTGTTGCGCATCCCGACAATTCCTGGAGGCCAGCCTGACCATCACAATCGGCATTAAAAGCGGCCTTAAGACATCGAAGGGCCATTGGGGATTTTTCGAGCAACTCACGACACCATGTTATCGTTTCTGTTTCAAGTTGCGGCAGAGGTACGACTTTATTGACAAGGCCCATCTGCATCGCTTCCTCTGCATTGTATTTCCGGCAAAGATACCATATTTCCCTCGCTCGTTTTTGTCCGATGACCCGTGCCATATAACCAGCGCCAAATCCCCCGTCAAACGAACCAACAATCGGTCCGGTTTGTCCGAAAATCGCGTTCTCTGCGGCGATTGTAAGATCGCACATCAAATGCAGAACATGGCCGCCGCCGATAGCGTACCCAGCCACCATAGCAATAATGGGTTTCGGGCATCGTCTGATCCGGCGTTGAAACTCGAGAACATTAAGACTTTCAGCACCGTGCGTATCTTTATAACCGCAATCGCCCCTTGTTTTCTGATCTCCGCCGGAACAAAATGCCTTCTCTCCCTGCCCGGTCAGGATAATAACGCCGATTTGATTATCTCGCTCGGCACCATCAAGGGCTTGCAGCATTTCGGTCACTGTTTCCGGACGAAAAGCATTTCGCGTCTCAGGACGGTTGATCGTAATCTTAGCGATCCCGTTGTCTGTGTGGTATTGAATATCCTTAAAGTCGCCCGCTTTCTTCCAGTTTGTGGATTCCATCGTCATTTCACCTTTTTATTGTATGGATTGTTCCAAAATCTCTATCATTTTATTTTTGATACTTCGACGAAGTTCCAAATTCGTCTTCCTGTCCGTCATCACTTCGATAACGACAGGCATTCGTTTTTTGACGGCTTCAGCATACGCCGGAATGAAGTCCTCTTTTTCACAGGCCTTATAGTAATCTATCTTAAAGGTCTCGCATACCCCCGCAAACTGAAAATCATGCCTGGCAACAAAGAATTTATCCAGAACATCCGGGGACTGTGATATTGGCAGAAAATCAAAAATTCCGCCGCCCTGATTATTAATCACGACGACAATAATCGGCAATGCCTGACGGCTCAGGAGAGCGAGGGCATTGAGGTCATACATAAACGCAACATCCCCGATCACAAGGGTTGTCGGAGTTTCTCTGGCAGTGGTTAATCCAATGGCTGTTGAAAGAACCCCGTCAATCCCGCTGACCCCCCTGTTGGCCGCAGAAAAAATGGTTTTTCGATTGTTCACACCATACAGATCCATATCGCGTACAGGCATACTATTGGAAAGGAACAGACACGAATCCTCCGGGATGATCCTTGAAAGAGACCTGGCAACAAACGGTTCACTCAGTCGTGTGTCGTCCTCTATCATCTGCTCTATAACGGCATTTGTCTGTGTTGATATTTTTCGCATCAAGCCGGAATAAGGCGATTCTTGGCCAGTATCAATTTTTTTGGCGATCATCGCCGCCGCCTGCGCAGAGTCCGCCTGAATACGCATCGTTACAGCATGAACCCGGTCATAACGGTCAGGACTGGAGTCAATGACAATATACGGGTCAGGACGGCAATCGTCGAGAAACTGATCCAATCGTTTAGAGGTTGTTCTGCCGCCAAGATGGAGTACCACAGAAGGCCTTGCCGCCTGATTGAATTCGGAGGACAGACACTGCTGATCAAAATAGCGGATACCGCTCGTCGCCGGCACGCTCAGTCGGATGCCGGAAGTAATATCGGCATAAACCGGCCAGTTCAATTTTTCGGTCAAAGCTGAAATCTTCTCCCGTTCGAGGTTCGTTTTGAGGCCGCCAATGACAATTAATCCTCTTTCTGCCCCTTTGATAGCCCCAAGAACATTATCAAGGGTTTTCTCATTCAGGCAAAGCTGTGTTTCCTGATACGAAGTAAACGGAACATTCGAGTCTATCCAGTTATTGATTTTGGCGGTCTGTTTTTCGTCGATGCACGGCTCGCACGATTCTAACGGCTCGCGATACCGACAGTTCAGATGAACGGGACCGCCGCCGAGAGAGTGCGTTCTAAAGACCGCCTGATCGATCGTGGTCAAGACTGCCTCGGGGCCGAATGCTTCAGTGGGACATGGCAGCGAATGGCACCAGCGCAGAAAACCGGCAAAAATCTCTGTCTGCCGGAGTGTCTGATTGACCCCCGTATCCACACATTCCTCCGGCCGGTCCGCCGTCATTAAAAACATCGGAACCTTATCTGTATGCGCCTCAGTAACGGCCGGTAAAAGATTCGCAACGGCTGTCCCGGAGGTGGTGATAACCACAGCGGGTTTGTTGGCGGCTTTGGCATACCCCAACGCGTAAAAGCCCGCCACCCGCTCATCAAAACAAATCACGCATTGTGCTTTCGCGTTCCTGGCCGCAGCCACCACCAGCGGAGTCGATCGGGAGCCGGGCGTGATACAAAAATGATCCACGCCGCAGCGGATCAGTTCCTCTACGATCAAACCCGCCCAAAAATCATTTAAGTTGTTTTCCATAACACTCAAACTCCCAAATACGCTGTTACGGCGATTATGATTTCAATGACGGTTCGAATAAATCAAGGAAAGGAGCCATCTTCATCTCCGTTTCTTCCCATTCCCGACCCGGATATGAAGCACTGACGATCCCTGCTCCGGCAAACAATCGTATCCGTTGGCTGGTAATATGTGCCGAGCGAATGGCGACAGCAAACTCACTTCGACCGCGACCAATCCAGCCAACCGGCCCGGCATACCATCCTCTGGAAAAGTTCTCGTATTGACAAATCAATGCCAGAGCCGCCTTCTTAGGATACCCGTTTACAGCTGCTGTCGGATGCAGGTCGCGGAGAATATCCCCGTTGTCAATGCCCTTTTTCAAAGTTCCCGAAAACCGGCTTCGCAAGTGCTGAATATGTTTTAACGGCAGGACTTCTCTCTTATCAACCACCTCCACTTTGCTACAAATTTTTTCAAGCTCTGATTTGATATTCTCAAAAACATACTCATGCTCTTCGATCTCTTTCTGTGATTCCAATAGTTCCTTCTGAAGCTGCCCGTTCAGTTCATGGTCAGCCACCCTGACATTCGTCCCCGCAAGGGCTTCACTCCAGATGCTGTTTCCTTCTTTCTTGTAAAGGCGTTCAGGGCTACATCCTATAAAAGATTGCTCGGTGTCGATCTGGAAACAAAAATCGTATGTGTTGACACTTCGGCTTTTGACACAATTAAGCAAATGTAAAGGATCTGGTGTTTCCGACAACTCAAGAGAGGTTATTCGAGTCTGTACAATTTTTTTTATGCGATCTGCCTGAATCAGATCAATCATCTCCCGCGTTTGTTTCTGCCAACGATCCTGATCCGGTCTATCCGACCGTCGCAAAACCGATGGTAAACGGGATTTGTCTGTCAAACTTTCCGGGGAAGTGTTACTGTCAAAAGACAAACTGTCCAGTGATTCCAGAAATCGCTCGGTGATTGAAGCTACATCGTCCTGCGGCATCGCTAACACATTAAACAAAAAAACACTTTGATCGTTTTCCTGCCGAAGTTCAAATTTCGGGACAAAGAAATAATAAGGCCCCAACCCCTCCCACGCCGCCGTTTCCGAATCCGTCATATCAAAACATATTCCGCCGTAGTATCGGATATCCACAGAGCCGTTTACAAGATTCTTTTCAATCCCGGCCAGTGCCCCATCCAGACAAGATGCTCTTTTCGGGTCAACTGTATCCGCTAATCCAACTGCGGCAATTTCCAGATGAGCATCCCTTGAAGACCAATACATTTTAACAGGATTATTTTGTGCTATCAACCAATCCATTATGCATAACGAATCGAACATACATGAAAAACTTAACAACTGGCCGGATCGACGGTCCACCGGCGTAAAGGTCGCAGCAATCTTGTCCGTAACCCATTCTCGGACGGACTCTCTGCTGAAAATATAATCATCCGTTTTCATGTCAACCCTATATCCATCTCCGAATCCACGAACGAACGCCACTGTCGCTTTTTACCATAACCACCGGTTTGGGGCTTCTGCAGGCGATTTTTTCCGGCAGAGACATTCGACCCATCTGGGCCAACAGCGGCTTGTGGGTCGTTCCCAACACAACAAGGTCATGGTTCTTTGCTTCTTTAAGAATCGCCTTCACCGCCGATTCTGCCTTGACGGTTTTTGTCCTTAGGTTCTCACGGGGGATATCGAACTTTTTTGAGTTAACACCTACGAACTGATCAAAATCAACCACACCCCGGCCAGTATCGACGCTGAAGGCGGTTACCATCCCTTCATCGGGGGCTGTCAAAATCGAGGCAATCTCCAAAGCCAACGCCCCGTTGGGGCCGCCGGCAATCGGTACCAAGGCGCTCTTAAAGACCTTGTTTCCGCCGCACCCTTTCAGCACGACCACATTACACGGTGACTGCTCGATGATCGGATCGATTTTTGAGCCGAGGTTAAATAGCGTATGATGCGTAGCCCCGTGCCAGCCAAGAACGAGCATTTTGGTTTTCTTTTCGCGAATGGCAGAGACGATACCACGAGCGACATTTCGACAATAACGAATCGTCGTACTGATCGGGAAGTGCAGCGCCAGCGAGAGCATCACCTCAAAGAGTCCTTCTTTTCCGATATGGGTGTATTTCTCAGCATCGTGCAGCGAAATCTGATCGGGAACCTGCACCATATGGATGAGTTCCAGATGCGCGTCCTTTGCCCCGCACAGGCGATAGGTACTTTGTATCAACTGAGTCGCGTTGGCGGGGTTGGCGACGGCGACCATGATCGGGTATTTGCCTTCGAGCGGTTTTTTATGGTGCTTTTGCTCCTCGAGGATGAGTATCTCATCTTCGGTCGTCGTCGCCCGCGAGCGCGCATAGAACCAATAGATACCCAGACCGATCAGAATCCATATCGGCGCAACGATCCAGGCGATAATGCTCATATGGACAAGCCATACGGCCAGGACGATTTGGCAGATAATCGCTAAAATCGGAAAAAGTGGAAACAACGGCATCAGAAAACCGTAGGTCAGCTCGTCAGCCATCGACCTGCGAATCTTAATCACGCACAGGTTTACCATGAAAAACAGGAACAAAAACATAATACTGGCACTGGAGGCGACATCTTTGGTTGGCAGCACGGTTGTAACAATGAGAATGACGACACTTGTTGCGATAAGCGACCCATAAGGTGTCTTCTTGGCGGTGTGGATAAGGGCGAAGAACTTTGGCAGCATACTATCGCGGCCAAGGGCGTAGGACGCACGGGTCGCTGAGTAGATCGTCGCGTTCAGTGCCGATGTTGACGAGAAGATAACGGCGAGCGTTAGTATGAAGTTGCCAAACGGCATCAATCGGGAAACGGCTTCGCCAAAGCCCTTTTCATGAAAGCTGCCAATCCATTGCCACGCAGGGCCTTCGACGCCTTGTGTGCCGGTCTTAACCGAGACGACTGTTGCGAAAGCGACGAGAATGTAGATCGTTGTTACGATGCAGACCGAATAGATCATGGCTTTGGGCAAATTACGCCGTGGGTCGATTGCTTCATCACCTGCCTGCGCGATAACCTCGTAGCCCTCGAATGCAACATAGGTAAAGCCCATCGTCACCAGCAACTGCGACCAGCCCTTGGGCATAAACGGCGTAAAGTTGGCAAGACGCGCCGGATCCTTGATTGCGGTAACAATGCCGACGACGCCGATGGTAACGACAAAAAGCGTCTGGCCCATTGTGATGAAAGCACCGATCTTGCCGGTTTCGGAAGCGCCGCGGAAGTTGATGTAGATAAATGTGATCGCGGTTACCACGGCAACAATTTTCACAAGAGTCATCTCGACCGACTGTGGATTAGCAGCACCGAATAGTTTATAAAGGCCGTCAGGCCAGCCAAGGGCGTTTGCGAACCGAACCGTATAGATGGCGAATGTCAACGCGGTCAGCATCGCGAGAAGGCCGTTGAGGGCAAAGGTCAGAACCACCCCGCCGGGGCCTGCCTCGCCGATAGAGATGCCCATGCCGAGGAAGACCCCGGCACCGATCATCATACCCAGCCCCATCATCGTAACATGGAAGAGCGAAAGCTCTGGTGTGGGCTTGGAAGAAGAGCCGGGGCTACTTGCCATTATTCTTGCCCTTAAGCGTTTGGCGCGCAGTCTTGAAACCATCAGAAGCGATACGCTCAATAGAGACCCTCGACAGCACGGTCAGCGTAATAACAGTCAATAAGGCAGCGGCGGTCAAAATGATACCAATTAGTACATCCTTATCCATAATGCGGCCTTATACCAGAAACAGCGATGATTTGCAATGGCGGAGTTGCCCCCCACGCTTGAATTTGACCACCGCCATAGTCATTTTGTCGCTGGCACTATATATAGCCGCATACACAGCGATGAATGAAGACATAAACTCACAACGGACACGAAGTTTTCTGTAAGTCCTTATCAAAAAAGAAAATAGGCACTGATAATCAGTCATTGTCAGTACCCATCATTAAGCGGAGGAGGAGGGATTCGAACCCGGTTCATCGCTGCACAACGGTTTTCAAGACCGAACAGGAAAACACTCAAGTAATTGAAAACAAAGGACTTAATGCCAACTCTGAACCTCTCTTACAAGAAAACTTACAGGGATGCTCAGAATGTCTTAAAAACGAATAATGGTTTTTCGAGATGTTTTGCCATCTCGAAAACCTTGTTGTACTGAACGCGCGGGGTCGGTGTGCCGATTTCGGTTGTTTTTAAGCAAGCGATT
>NBLM01000051.1 GCA_002084585.1 Planctomycetales bacterium 4572_13
GGATAAGCAATATCAGCCGGCGTACAGGTTGCATCCACGAGCATCTTTCCCTTATTGGGAGGGTCTTGGGACGAGTCATCTGTGGTGTCGGTGTCCTCATTATCACGGTTTGCCACTTCCCGCCCGGGATCGGTAAATGGAATAAAATCGAGCACCGCATATTTTCTTTTATCACACAAGCGTTCCCAGTTATTATACTTTCAGCCATTCGTTTAGGTTTTTGGCGAGGATTTCGACGCTTTGTTTTTCGATGACGCGGGACTTTATGGCTGGTTTGAGTTTCATTTTGTCCAGGGCCTTTTCGACCTGCTGCCAGAGCTTTTTTGTTTTGGCCGGGGTTTCGGCCAGGTAGAGGTCGGTTACCAACTCCTGCAGGCGCGTCAGGATGATGGTATCCTTGTGCTGGTAGTAGTTCTGGATGACCTTTTTTTGATAATTGGAATATTCCTGTTTTGCCACAGATGTTTTCCTTTTTTTGAATCGCGTTATGATTTTAAACAAATCATGTGTTCAATACCGTGTCGATTTGGGATAGTTCGTCGGGGCGGAAGTTTAGGTTTTCGAGTGTTTTTAGGTTGTCGAGCTTTTTGAGTTTCGCGACCAGTTCCGGCGTGATGACATCTTTCTGCAAAAAGCCGTGGGGGTTGGCATCGCGTGAATCGTCCGGAATACCGTTTAGATATTTATCGGTCAGCAGGCCCTGCGACAGCGGACAGTAACAGATTGCTCCGATTCCGAGTTCATCCAGAGTGTCAAACAGACCTTCTTTTTCATAATTTCTAAAGAGCATGGAATAGCGGGGTTGATGAATCAGCAGACGAACGCCCATACTTTCCAGAATGGCCAGATCAAAGTGGGTGATGCCGTTATCGAAAGCCGTATGGATCATCCGGCGGGCATTGTCGAAGTCGTCCACATTGCCAAAGTTGTGCCACAGCCCCAGCGAAATAGCCGGCAACTTTAAGCCGCTGTCGCCGCAACGATTGTATTGCATTGTGTCGTACCGGGTTGATGTTGTCTGATAGTGTATCTGACTGTCCTTTCATTATTCGTCCTTTACATTCCTTATTCATTGTGGCCTTACCCGGTCTTTTTTGCAATAGGAAAATTCTGTTGAAACCCAAACTATTTTCTGTATAGTGTGCGTTTCGTTTTCATCGAAAAGCCCGTTCTGCTGTGAAATCAACGGCGACGGGCTAAACTATACCTTTATTTTGAGATTTTAAGTCGTGGAAATTAAACCGTTTAAGGCATATCGTTTTAATCCGGAAGTTGTTGGAAACCCGGGCGACTGCATCGCCCCGCCGTATGATGTGATCGATCCGTCGATGCAGGATGAACTCTATCGCCGGAATGAGTACAACATCGTGCGTGCCATCAAGGGCAAGGCAAGCGAGAATGTCTATACACAAGCGGCAGAATATCTGGAAGCCGCCGTCAAGGCCGGTGCATTGAAGCAGGAAGATAACGACGCGATCTATGCCTATGTGCAGGATTTTGAGATCGCCGGACAGCGTTTTGAACGCAGCGGAATCATTGCCTGCGGCAAGCTGAAAGCGTTCGGCGAAGGGGTTCAGCCCCATGAAAAAACGCTGGAAGGGCCTAAGGCCGACCGGCTGAACCTGACACGGGCAACGGCGTGCCAGTTGGGGCAGATTTTCATGCTGTACGACGATGCGACAAATGTGGACAGCAAAATCATCCCTGGGGCGATAAAAAATAAGCCGGTCATCGACACGACTGACGAACACGATGTTCGGCATCGTTTGTTTGTCATCGATGACACCAAGTCAATTGAAATGTTTGTTACGATGATGGGCGATAAGCAAACGGTGATTGCCGACGGGCATCACCGATATGAAACGGCGCTGAACTACTTGGCCGAAACACAAAATGACCAGGCCGCGTATCAAATGCTGACCTTTGTGAATATGCGAAATGAGGGGCTGGTGATTCAGCCGACGCACCGACTGCTGGTGGACATGGATGATTTCGATGTGGCCACGGTCATTGAAGAATTAAAAGCCGAATTTGAGATAAGCGAGTTCGCTTTTGCCTGTGATGCTGAACGGCAACAAGCTCGCAAGCAGATGTTTGAGATGATGCGACTTAATGACCGTAATAATATTTTTGGTTTATATGCCGGAACGAAGGCATTCTACGCCATCCGGCTCAAAGATTCAAAGTTCATGGTTGAATTGTGTCCTAAGATGAGCGAAGCGGGACAGCGGCTGGATGTGAATGTGCTGCATCAGTTAATTCTCGAAAAGCATCTGGGTATTTGTGATGACAAATTGGCCAAAGAGAGCCATCTGGTCTATATCAAAGATCTGGGCGATGCGATCGATCGGTCTATCGCAAAGGTTGATTCCGGCGAAAGTCAGGGCGTGTTCTTTATGAACAGCACCCGGACCGAACAGGTGCAGGCCATCGCAGCGGCGGGCGAAAAGATGCCGCAGAAATCGACTTTCTTTTATCCGAAAATCTTTTCGGGATTGACCATACGGAAGTTAGATACTGAGCCGATTGCGAGTTCGTAGGGGAACCACGAATTAACACGATATAGATATTAAAAGGAAATCCGCCTACGGCGGATGCTGTTTCATTCCGAAGTAAGATGCTTTGGCCACATTACAAATGTTAACCTTTAATTGAATTGGAGTGCTGAAAAAATGACTGATTGGAAAAATCCGCCGAAATTGTTTATTCCAGGGCCGATACCTGTGTTGCCGGAAGTATTGGAGCAGATGGCGCGACCGACGCTGGGACATCGTTTGAAAGAGTATGCCCAACTTCACGGCGAAGTGGCCGAGATGCTCAAGAAAATTTTATATACAAATCAACATATCTTTTTGAGTACTTCATCGGCATCCGGTATCTGGGAGGCCAGCATCCGTAACTGTGTGCAGAAAGATGAAACCGTCTTGTGTACGATGTGCGGTGCGTTTAGTGATAAGTTCTCGATGGTGGCCAAGGCGTGCGGACGGCAGGTTGAGGAAATGAAGGTTGAATGGGGACAGGCGATTACTGCTGAGATGATCGATGCAAAGATGGCGACGGGTAAGTACCCGATTTTGACGATTGTGTATAACGAAACCAGTACCGGTGTAACCAATCCGGTGTATGAAATCAGCAAGATGATGAAAGAGAAGTATCCTGATGTGCTGGTGTTTGTCGATGTGGTCAGTGGCGTGGTGGGTCTGCCGCTGCATTTTGATGAGCTGGGCTGGGATGTAGCCTTTGCATCCGTGCAAAAAGCATTTGCGATCCCGCCGGGCTTTGCCGTTGCAGCGGTAAGCAATCGTGCCATCGAAAAGAGTAAATCTGTCCCTGAACGCGGCTACTACTTCGACTTCCAGGAATTCGCTAAAACTGAGGCCAAGAACCAAACCCCGACCACACCGTCGGTGCCGCATATTATGGCGCTGCATTACAAGTGCAATATGCTACTGGAAGAAGGCATGAAAAATGTCTGGAAACGCCATGAGACATTGGCTGACTTCGTGCGGACATGGGGCAAAGAGCAGGGTTTTGAGTTGTTCGCACAGCCAGGCTATGAATCCAACACGCTGACAGCGTTTAAAAACACGCGCGGCATCGATGTGGCCGGTGTAAACAAGGCACTTCAGGAAAAGCATAATATCGTCTTCGGCAACGGCTATGGGAAACTCAAAAACGAGACTTTCCGTATCGCGCACATGGGCGATGTTACCATTGACGAACTGAAAGAACTAACCGGCTGGATAGAAGAAGAGATTAATTGAGGCAACAGGCAGTAGGCAGAAATTCAAAGGCCCGCGAGTTTATTCTTGCGGGCTTTTTTTATCACACTTGTTTTCCCCATCGACCTGCAAGTCCTTTTGAGTTATGATGAGCAGCAAATGGCTTTCTTTTTGGGCGATAAAAGGGTAGAATGCTTTCGTGCTAAAGCACATGTAAGGATCTGGTATGGAAAATAATTACAATATCGACGAAAAAATCTACCCCGCTGGCGACGGGACACACCTGAGCATGACCGATATGCTGGCCTATTTTGAGAAGATGGGGGCTATGCGAGTCTCGGATCTGCATATCAAGATCGGCACCCAACCTGCCTACCGTATCGACGGCGAACTGGTCCGGCTCAAGGGCGGTGTGATTACGCGAGAGATTGCCGAAAAGCTAATCTACCCCCTGCTGAGAGAAAAAAATATAAGCTTCCTCAAACGAGATATGGCGGTGGACTGCTCGTACAAATACGGCTCGCTCCAGTTCCGCATCAACGCGTTTATTGACAACGACGGGCTGACGGCGGCGATTCGAGCATTGGGGACAGATATTCCTGTCCCGGAAAATATCGGTTTTCCTAATGACACCTGGCAGGACATCGTCCGCCGCAAGCAGGGATTGGTGCTGTTTACCGGGATCACCGGGGCGGGTAAAAGCACGACCATCGCCTCAATGATCGACCGGATTAACGAAAATCGCGCCTGTCGAATTATTACGCTCGAAGACCCCATCGAGTACATCTTTACCCAGAAAAACTGTGTGATCTCACAACGCGAAGTCGGCCGCGATGTGGACACTTTCTCGCACGGCTTGCGTTCAATGATGCGGGAGGATCCGGATATTATTTTTGTCGGTGAGATGCGGGATGCCGAAACCGTGGCCTTAACGCTGACCGCCGCCGAAACTGGGCATTTGGTCTTTTCGACACTGCATACGCGCGATGTCGTCGGCAGCATCACACGCATTCTGGACTTCTTCCCGCATCAGAAACAGGACGAGGTCCGCAATCAACTGTCGCTGGGACTGCGGTACATTATCTGCCAGAAACTGATCCCCCGCAAAGACGGTATCGGCCGGGTGGTCGCGATGGAAATCCTCAACAGCAACTATGCACTGTCCAATCTGATCCGCAAGGGCAAGGTCGAGCAGATGTATTCCCAGATGCAGGTTAAGACCAAGGATCAGCCCGATGAACGGATGATCACGATGGAGCGGCATTTGGCTATTCTGGTCAAGAATGAGGAAATCGACCTGCTGGAAGCTCAAAAATGGGCCAACGACATGAAGAGTTTCGAAGATGCGATGAAAAACACTTGAGATTTCAGCTCGATATTTATTGAAAAATAACACGAAACAACCTATTTTTAGCTTGAAAAAACTCGGCTTACAAACGAAAATCGTATGCGGCGTGACCGTTCAAAATGTCAAGGATATTTAGCTTTAGAAAGGATTGACCATGAAAATCGTAAGTTTATTTGTCGTGTTAGCAATTACCGTCTGCCTGGTCGGCTGTGAGAATGCAGAACTGGTGAACTGTCAGCAGGAGAAAGATCTCCTGCAAGGCCAGTTAGACCAGGTGAATACCGCAATCACGGAAAAAGACACCACCATTGAAGCATTGAAGACCGAGAACACCGAGATCCAGACCAAGGCAATGGAAAGCATCACAACCATTATGACTAAGCAAGCCGCCAAGGACAGTCAACTGAAACAGGATTTGGCTGAAAAAGCCGCACAGGTTCAGGAACTTGAGGTGAAGGTGGCCGCTTTGGAGGCGCAGATCGCTGAACATGTCTGCGTAACCGACGATGATGATGACAACTAAGGGTTTGCTTTTCTAAAATCTATAAACGCCGGCGGTATCCAATATCGTCGGTGTTTTATTTTGCGCAGTGGATGGCGTTGGAGACTTTGATCACATCGAGCATCTCGGCGACATCATGAACACGGATAACCGAAGCGCCTTTTTCAACCGCAATTGCTACCGTCGCCGCCGTGCCGAATATTCGGTCAGTCGGTTTGTCTTTACCGGTAATTTGGCCGATAAATCGCTTGCGGCTGGCACCGACCAGCACACGATAGCCCAGCTCACACAGCCGATCAAGCTGATTCGATATTTGCAAATTGTGTTCGAGCGTTTTGCCGAAACCGACACCCGGATCGAGTAAAATGTATTCTCGTGGAATACCGGACGCTTCGGCGGCTTTGGCCCGTTCCATAAGATACGCACACACCTCGGCCACCACATCGGTATAGGATGGATCGGCCTGCATCGTTCGCGGCTTTCCCTGCATGTGCATCAGAATCACCGGTGTTTGTGTCTGCACAGCCAATCGCATCATTGCCTCATCGGTCAGTGCGGTAATGTCGTTGATAATCGCCGCCCCCGTATCCATCGCCGCTTTGGCAACCGCCGGATGGGTCGTGTCTATACTGATGGGGATGTCAATTTTCTTCGAAAGCTGTTTAATCACCCCAATCACACGGGTAATCTGTTCATCCGCAGAAACACCCTCAGAACCCGGGCGGGTGGATTCAGCGCCAATATCAATAATCGCGGCCCCCTGTTGAGCCATTTCAACGCCGCGAGCAACCGCTCTATCGACATCGGTAAACTGACCGCCATCACTAAATGAATCCGGCGTGACATTCAAAACGCCCATCACAATCGCCCCGCCGGAAAAATCCAACTTGCCGGTAGGCCATTTGAGGATGTCGGAAAGTTTTCCCATTATAGCAACACCTTAAAACCAATGCCCGCCAACTTATTCACCTCGCAGCACTCAATCCCAAGCAGGATGATCTTCGTATTGCTGAACTCCCTGCGGATGGGATAATTCTTTCGCAGACCGTCGAACCAAGCGGATCGCTCGTCTTCCGGCTGCAACAAAATTTCCCGCATATTAAAATCGTCCCGGTTGATAACATAGACCTGCTGAACAATATCGTGAATGGCATCCTCTTCACTGCCAACGGGCGGACGCTTCTCGATTCGAATCTCCGGCATCTCCGGTTCAGGCAAAAAGTCCATCGCGGTCTTTGTCGCTTTCAGGCCAAAATGCCCGCACGCTGCTTCGTAGATCATAATCATCCCGGCCACCTTACCATCATATGAATAGCCCGCAATATGCGGCGTGGACAAATCGACATTTTTCAACAACCATGGATCGACCCGCGGTTCGGTCTCCCAGACATCCAGTACCACACCGCCAAGTTTGCCGGACTGCATCGCCTTTTTCAGTGCCGCTTCATCCTGGACCTTGCCACGAGACGAATTGATAAACACCGCACCGTCTTTTAAGGAGGTGAAGAACTTTTCATCCGCCAAATGATAGGTCGGGTCGGGTCCGTCCTTGGCCAGGGGCGTGTGCATCGTAATAAAGTCGCAATCATAGATTTCTTCCAGCGGACGGTATTTGTTATCACCGGTTTGCCGCCGCAACGGGGGGTCGTTCAGGATGACTTCCATCCCTAACGCCCGGCACTTCTTTTCAACGCGGGAACCGACATTACCCACACCAACAATGCCGATGGAGTGGCCCTCAAGCCGGATTTGTTTCTTTCTGCCCAACGCCAGCAGTGCTGCGGTGATATAATCGGCCACGCTCATCGCGTTGGACCCCGGCGCCGAGGCAAAGCCGATATCGTTAGCCGCCAAGTATGCTTGATCGATATGCTCGGTGCCAATGGTCGCTGTGGCAACAAATTTGACGGTGCTGCCTTCGAGCAATTCTTTGTTGACCTTGGTGATGCTGCGTACCAGCAGGATGTCGGCGTCTTTGACAAGTTCGGCAGTCATTTCACGACCACCGGCCAGCGTCACATCTCCAATGGACGAAAAACACTCTTTAACAAATGGTATATTTTGATCCGCTATAATTTTCATAATTAGTATTCTGACAGGATTAACAGGGTTTTCAAGATTTTTTCGGCCTCTTTTGTAAAGTCATCCCAGACTGGATTGGGGCGGTGATGCGGGTGATTCATCTGGTGTTTTGAGGGATTGTTTGTGGGATTGCTGGGCCTGAATGTAGGTGTTCATGAGTTTATCAACCATACGGCTAACGCTGTTCTGGTTGCGCAGATAGGCCTGGGCGTTTTGGGCGAGTTGTCTGCTTTTTTCCCGCTGGCCCAAGACATTTTTCAGGCAGCCATAGATGTTCAGTTCATCAGCCGAATCCCAAAAGGCCGCCGTTTGGCCGTCGTGCAGCAAGCCACTGGTGGTTTCAGGAACACCAACCACCGCCAACCCAACCGCCATCGCCTCGAGCAGTTGCGCGTCAAAAACGCCACTGTCTGACAGATGCAAATAGACATCAGCCCCGCTAAGAACACTTTGCATCGGACGGATTGGCGGCACCACCGTTACGAGCGAGGTCAACCCCAGTTTTCGAATGTGTGCGCGAATCGCCTTCTCGGCTTTACCCGTACCCATCAGGGCCACCATCACTTCAAACCCATCCAGTACCAGATGCCGGACGGCATTCAGAAAGGGGGCAAACAGCTTCAATGAATTTAACGGGTGGACCGCGACTAAACTGGCGACATGGCCGCCGTGAGAAAAACAACTGCATTGATCCTCGACAAAACTGCCGATATAAATTTGTTCGATACGATCTTCCAGACCGGGACACTTTTCGGCCAGACGGTCCGCAATGGGTTTCGAGGGTGCGATAACCCTGGCCGCGTGATGGATGGGATTCTTGAAACACGACCAACGAGAAGGATTTTCATGACAGGTAACAACGAACGGTAGTTGGAGTTGTTTGCTGAGCCACTTCGCCAGATGGACCTGTCCCGGAGAAAATGTGTGCAGAATCGTCGGCTTGAAACGCAGTAGATGGTCAAGTAGGATTTTTCGGTTCTGACTCCAGAAGATCGGCAACCGAAGTGCCGGATGTTCAATCCGTTCGACAGAAGGACATAAAATCGTCTGCGAGTCCGCACAAGACGGACAAACCAATGCCGACACACGGGCCCTCCCGGAGGAAAGTCCTACAAGGATTCTTCGGATGTAAGCGGAGTATGACAAAAAGACCGACCTGTCCACAAGAAATACCGGACGGACAACCGTTTCAGGATATGATTCTGTGAGTCCTTCGGGCATAAATGGCTTTCATTTAGCGTAGGTCAGTCAGCATCTGCCGGAGTTTTTCCAACTGGCCGGGTTTGATATGGTAGCATTGTTCATCGGACGGGTATTGACCGCTGCGAATTTGGTCGGCGTAGTCCCGCAATGCCTGCACCATCGCCGCGTCCAACTGAGCAAACACTTTGGCGAATTTCGGTTTTTGGCCGCTGCTCAGGCCCAGTATGTCGGAGATGATAAGTATCTGCCCATCACAGTCCGGGCCGCTGCCGCAACTGATCACCGGGACAGGACTCTGTTCGGTAACGATCTGTGACACTTCGCGAGCGGTTCCTTCCAACAACAGCAAGCCGGCTCCGGCGGATACCATTTTTTGGGATAGCTGCACCAGTTCTAATGCAAGAGCGGCGGTTGTGCCTTCAGCTTTGAGCTTGCCGAGTTGTGCGATGCGTTGGGGACAAATACCAATGTGAGCCATAACCGCCATGCCGGCATCGCTGATAGCTTTGATGACATCCAGATGCGCCGCGGTGGCTTCGACTTTGACAATCTGTGCGCCGGTTTCCTGAAAAAAGCGACCCGCATTGCGAACCGCATCGGCAATACTGGTCTGATAGGATAAAAACGGCATATCCGCGACAAGACACACCCCCGGCGCTGCCCGGCGGACGGCCTCGGTAATCGTTACCATGAAATCCATCGTCGCCGGAAGCGTTGTTTCGTAGCCAAGCAATACCTGCACCGCCGAGTCCCCCACGAGAATCATATCAACCCCCGCCTCGGCAACCAAGCAAGCAGAGGTATAATCGTAGCAACTAACGGCTGCGATTTTCCGCCCATCCTGCCTCGCTTTGATTAAATCAGAAATTGTAACTTTTGTAGTCATCCGGCTCACCTGAAAATTAGCTTTGGCGACAGTATAACGGGCCGGGTATTTTGTTGGCAAGTGATTTCTTTTAGACCGATAATAGCCGATATGCCTCAAACAGCACTATTCCCTAAAAAATTCCGGATAATTTCGTATTTTTTATCCTTATTTCCTTAAAGATTTAGCGACCGAATATCGATAAGTAAAGTAAGACGGAGCAATCGATATTATACTTTAAGCTTTTCATCACCCTCCTCCGAAGCCAGGTTCTGTATGGAATCTGGCTTTTTTTATGTTTTTGGCATTAAGAACCCCCTTTTTTCCCCCGATACAACACTGTAATGAATCCCGAACCCAATAAAACACAAGAACAACAGGACATAGAGCAAACGATAGAATCCCTGCCGGAATCACTCCAGCGGATGTGCCTCTCCGGTCAATCCGTGCAGAATCTGGCTCATCTGGTAAAAAACATCCTCCAAATGACCTCCGGGGCCGTCGAGATTATCGAACTGGGACTTGAGCGGAAACAATTCGACCGCGTTGAACGAAGCTGGGACATTTTTGAAACCAACTTTGTGCGGATGAAAAAGTTTATTCTCGATTTGATTAAATACACCAAACACTGTCCGCTTCGGAAAACAGTCTGCGACCTGAATCGATGTGTGGACAAAGCCATCCATTCATGTAAATATGCCCTGAAAAACGGCGCCGTAAAAATTGAACTTCGAAAAGATGAAACGATCCTGCCGGTATCACTGGATGGCGAGCGAATCGAGGAGATGGTCGCCAATCTGATTACACACGCATTGGACAATCTGCCTGAGCATTGCGGAAGCATTCGGATTCAAACGAAATACCTCAAGGACCATCGCCAGGTGCAGGTATCTGTTAGTGATGATGGGCCAGCACTAACGAATGAGACAATACAGTCACTGAGCGAACCGCTCGAACGCACGCGGAGCATGATCGGCACCGGTTTTGATATTCCTTTGGCCAAACTTTGTATCGAACAACATGAGGGGTATATGGAATTTGAAAGCAGCGAACCAAAAGGCAACTGCGCCCATGCCTATCTGCCGATCCAATAAGTGGAACCACTGGGAACACGGGCATCGCGCCCGTAATAACAATCAATTGTCATTCATCAATCCAAACACCCCGGCCACCCGATGCCGCGCACCCGTTAAGCCGTCAAAGACCGTCGTCCTGCCGCTGTCGGGATTGCCCGCAAGAGCAACAGTCAGCTTTTGAAATGGTTTAGAAGATGCTACGGATAACTCCGAATAGAAAATATGGAACGACCAGACCGTGGTTGCAGAAAAGTCGTCATAAGCCGATAATCGGTTCATGCGACAAGGTGGAGCGTTTCCACCCTCAATCGCGGATT
>NBLM01000052.1 GCA_002084585.1 Planctomycetales bacterium 4572_13
GCGAAAAATCTTCGAGTTATGGAAAACGCGTCACCGCCGCCATCAGGGGCATTATAAAAAGGCCATCGAGAAGCTGAAGAAAGCATTTCTACGAAAGGTTCGCCACCCGCCGCCGTCCTTTTACCCGGGCTATTTCTTGTTTTTTTCGACTTTAACGGCGGGGGTGTTGGTTTTTAGTTTGTGGGTCCGGATCCAGTTTTTTTCGCCGGCTTCTAATGAACGGGCGAAACCGTAGTTGATGTCGCCGCAGCGAGTGTGGACTTTTTCCTTTTTTTCGTCCCATCGGGTGAATTGGCCGGTGATGGTGGCCATATACCAGCGATAGGGAAACTCGTGCTCGCTGATGAGCGGGTCGATAGCGGATATATCCACATTGTGGGCGTATTTGAGATCGTGCTCAGTTACCATAAATGTAATGTCCTTGGTATAATACTGCTCGGCCCAGCATTGGCTTTTTTGCTTTACGCGATCGTCATAAACACCGCCGAGTTGGTCATGATCCCACTGGCTCGGCACATACGCATCCAGAAAGGTCAAGTGAAACTGCGTATCGGGTCGGGCCGCCGCGATCTCCCGCGCGGCCGAGTGAATCGCCCATGTTCCGGCGGAGTGTCCGATCAGGTGAATATGTTTGAAATCAGTTCCGAGTTCCAATAATGCTTTCGCCAACCGCGGCCCGGCAATGTCGCGAGCGTATTCGGCGGCATGAATCGAAGTCATTACAATCGACCCGCCCCGCCAGTCATACGATGCGCACACCCACTCATTCGGATCGGTTCGCTCGCCAATCGCAACGGCCATCTCGCTCGGCCAGGCGTCGGTTCCCGTGTCCATCCAGCCATGAACGACAACGACCATCTTATCCGCTTTGGGATGGATGGAGACACATTTGTCGATAGCCACATTGGGGTCGGCAGAAACCTCGGGCTTTAGCAGTTCGTGCTGGAAGAGGAAAATCCCCTCATCCCGAATCGACAACGCCCCGCCATCGGTCTGCGAGACAGTAACCGGCGCAGCGAGATATTTTCCAAGCCCACCATTCTCCATTAACTTAATAACTCCCTTGCGAGCATCAAAGTCAGCAAAACAAAGTGTCGTTACCAATAGAAATAACAAAACCGAATATGCTTTATGGAAAAGATATTTTCGTTCAGGCCCCAAAGGGGCTGTGATATAATAGCCGGGGGTGAAACCCCCGGTACAGATACCCCACAACACCCTCAAAGCCCTGAAAGGACGACATAAATTGTTTCTATGTTTCAACATTTAAATTTCACCTTTGTATCGCCCCTTTGGGGCTTCAATCATTTTAAGTATCCTTACCGGGGGGTTCACCCCCGGCTACTATCTCGCGGCCCTTCGGGCCTGATAAGGAATCATTCTGTTTTCATTTCTCATTCTCAGCATTTTCTATTTATTTTTCCACCGCATCAAAGAAGCCCTTTTTCTTGAGAAACTGGTACAGGAAGGATACGCCAACCAATATCAGGCCGGTGGTTAAGAATGTGGCGATGCGGTATTCGGTCCCAAGGTCCCAGATGTCGAGGTTGATCTTGCCCAAGAGGACCGCGAAGATCGTCAGCGACAGGTAGCGAATGCCTGCCACACGGAAGATAAAGCCCAGTATGACCAACACCGCCGCATAGACCGCCCACGCCACGGACATATACATCTGTGCCGAAAACCGCCAGTTTTCGACACTCTCGACGAACTTGTTTTTGCACCAGAAGTATTGATAGATTTGCTCAGACAAAAGTACCCAAACGAGAATCAATGCCCCCAATACCAGCGCCGGCGGCAATCTGAAACGACCTTCCCTTTCCGTATCAGTTCGCCTGACAAACCACGCGGCGAGCAAAATTGAGCCGACGAAGAACGCGGCGATCATAAACGGCACATTCGCAAAGATCATAAAGCCATCATGATAGACATCGGTCATGACCAAAGCGGTCCAAACCGCCCCGCCAAAGGCCGTCAGCACTCCGAAGCATCGGGCCACTTGTCCCTGCGGCGGCAGCGGGCGAGCCAAAAATGCCAGAATCGCCAGCCCGCACAGCACAATGATACCAAGCCAGAAATTACTGTCACCAACCGTTCTCGATTCGATGTGCCAGTCGCAATGGGCATACCACTCCAGTGAACACCCAACAACCAACAGTATCGCCCCGGCCGCGTAAAATATCTGGGCCATAAAAAGCGATTCCTCATCATCAGAACTGCCCAAGAACCGCCAGAGTCCGTGACAGATCAGGATCGCCGCCGATACGCAGCACCATGTCGCAAAGGGCGCGTTGACAAACACATGGAAATCAACGCTGTTATGTAACGGTAAGTGGTAGAACAACCCGATTGCGGCAATACTCGCTACGATTATCGACATCGCCTTAGTCCAAAGGTTCTGGTAGCGAATCCCGATAAATGTCAGCACGACCGTCTCAATCGACCAAGCGATAACCATTGGCTGGGTCCGGTTGAAATACAGCAGAATCGAAACGGTCATGAACGCGGTACCGAGAACCCCCAGAGCCGCTTGAAGATTGCTGTCTTCCTTATAGCGAACACGCCCTACCTCCATCATCGCCAGATGCACCACACCGAGTCCGGCACAGGTCAGGGCGAATGCGTGTTGGAAGTCCGCATTAAGAATCTGCCAGAGGTAATAGAACACCGCCGCACTGTTGAGGACGACCAGTCCCACATCTTCGGCGTGGGCTTGTACTTTTCGCAATAGACCGTACAAAATCGGGCAAATCAGGTACATCCCGCCGAAGACTCCCAGCCAAAGCAGAGCCGTCTGCATTTGGTCGGGCGTGTAAAACTTCTCGAACCAGCCGGTATAGAGCAGATAGGTTCCGACCATCGCGATCCAGTTGACCGCCCGCCAGCGTCGAAACATTGCGCAACCGATGGCGCCGCTGCTGAGGACGAATACATAGCTAAACAGCGGAATCGGCAGGTTTTGTCCCGTTGAGATAATCACCGGCGACAGATAGCCGCCCAGCAAAGCAAGAAAGGCGATGAATACCTCGTTGAGCCGCACCGCATAGGCCATCGTGGCGGCGGTTACGATGATCGACAGGCCAAATGCCCACTCCGTACTGAACAGGGCATAGACGCGACTGCCGCTGAATACCGCCGCATAGAGCAGTGCAAATCCCAGCGCCGTCAGCCCCTTGGCCACCATTTCATAATCCCTGCGGCGTAATACCTCGCCAATAATGAATGCGAGCAGGCCGCCCGCCGCCACCATACTCACACGGGCAGCAGGGCCGAAGGTCATTGCCTGGTAAATGTGCCTGAGAAAAAATCCCACGCCAACGATTACCAAAATCGCACCGATCACCATCGCAACCGTCGTGCCGATCTTGAGTTCCAGCCCGCCTTTGGCCGAGAGTTGGGCCTTTGGAACCGGATACGCCGTTGTCGCCGCGATAACTTCGCTCGACGGCGTTACAGGCGGCGGAGTTTTCACTTCAATGGGCGGACTTTGCACAGAAGCTGTCGGGGCCGTTGGAGTTATCGGCTTTGGCACCGGGCGCATTGGTTTAGCCGGTACTGCGCCATACGAACCGTATTCGGGCTTGCCTTCCAGTTTGTTGAGACGGCGGTTGATACCGCCCAGCTTGTTAAACAGGACAATCGCCAGAACCATCGCCACCGGCCCCGCCGCAAACAGGCCAATCCCCAGCAAAATCAAAAACCCAACAAATCCATCCATAATGTTTACCCTTCAATTATTGTTTTCAAATCAAAAATCACATCTCCAGATGAATATCATAAAAGCTAATTGTGTCACAAAAAATAAAAGATACATTACTCCTCCATTTGCTACGGCCACATTCGCTACAGCCATAAGTGTGAAAACTATTGATGATGCCAGAAAGAATAGAGAAACGACTGCAACAATAGATTTCAGAAAAGAAATCTCAGATTCAGGCCATTTCCACATAATTAGAGCCATCACAATAATTGCAGCCATAAATAGCATATAACTATGCCATTCGTGCCCAGCCATGAATCCTACTCGCCAAACTAACCACCAAGTAATCTGAAAAATCAATCCACCTGAGATTGTAGCCACCAACATGCCAATAATTGGTATATATTCACCAGACGCAACACGAAAAAAGAAAATTCCTACTAACAGCACAAGCGAAAACACGCAAAATTGCATCAACGATCCTTTTGTTCTATTCATTCTCCTTGTGCGGGAATCCATCCGATCAGGATTAGGAGCTCCAAATTCATAACCAGCATCATATTGGAATGATTCTGCAATTTACCTGATAAGTTTAACAGGATCGACGATCTTAGCATTTTCAGACTGGCAAAACAAAGTTGTTTTTGTCCTGCTCCCCAAGATTGTCGCTGTTGCCCTTACAATATCGACATTGTTCATTTGACCTTTCAATTCTTCAAAGGCAGTATGAATACTCCGATCGTAAAAGTATTTGATATCTTTAATTGTTATATCAGCAGGGCTATCTGCATCAGAAGAATATTTTGAATAGCGTTTTCTCCGGATTTCCTTCTGTTTTCTTTCAGAAAGCAGATACTTTTCAATTTCACTTTCTGAAGAAAGCCAGTCACTTTCCATCTCAAGTTCCGACTCTTCTACAAGATAGGATCTGTAGATAAATATCAACGGAAGTTCAGAATTGTTACCTGCTGTTGACTTGCAGACTGCCATTAATGTGCCACTAAGAGGACAGGAATCTATCTGTTTTTCAATTCGGTAAAGCTTATTCTTATACCTTCCCGACATATCTTCTTTGTCCAAAACATACCAATTATCGGGTGGTATAAATGAAAAATAACCGTCACTGCTGTGATATCGTTCTGAGGGTTGCGCAAAACAAACAGAGCAGAACAACAATACGAACGAAAAGAAAATTAAGCACCTCGAAAGCAAGTCCCGTTTCATTCTTTCCCTTTCTTAAAAATAACATACAATCCGTGTTAATCTGTGAAATCCGTGGTTTCTTTATTGTTCTTTGCTTCCATTGCCAGTTGTCGCAGTTTCATGATGTCGAGTTTGCCGGAGCCGAGGTGGGGGATTTCATTTACTGCAATGAGGTTGTCGCGTTTGGGGATGTAGAGTTTGGGCAGGTCGCTTTCGGCGAGGATGCTGTATAGTTTGTCGCCGTCAACGGCTCGTTTGTCGTATAGGACCACCAACTGCTCGCCTTTTTTCGCATCTGGTATGCTGGTTACCGCTACGACCGGCTCAACGGTATTTAGCCCTTTTATCGCGACCTCTTCAACCGTCCCGTGCGGGACCATCTCGCCGCCGATCTTGCTAAAGCGGCTGAGCCGGTCGCGGATGGTGACAAAGCCGTCGGCATCGACACTGACAATATCGCCGGTGTTGTACCAGCCGCCCTCCAAAACTTCGGTGGTCTTTTCGGGCAAGTTCAGATAGCCGGTCATCACATTAGGTCCCTTGACGAACAGCAATCCCTGCTCGCCGGTCTTAACCGCTTCACCGGTTTGTATGTCCAGCACCCGAACAGCCATACCGGGGATGCTGTGACCGACCGTACAGGTCTTACTGCCGACCTGATGTGGAACGCCCGCTTGCCTGTCTGGCACATTCAGGGCAATCAGCGGCGAACATTCCGTCGCACCGTATCCCTCATATGGACGGAGGCCGAATTTCTCCTCAAACACATCGACCAGTTCACCCCTTAGCTTTTCGGCACCAGTAACGATAAACCGCATCGCCGCAAAATCTTCCGGCTTGCACCTGCGCAAATAATTCTGCAAAAATGTCGGCGTAGCAAACAGCAGTGTGCATTTGTCCTTGCCGCACATTCGCCCGACGACCTTGCCATCCAGCGGATTGGGCGTAAAGCTGACCGCCACCCCCGCCACAATCGGCAGCCACAGGGTCAAAGACAATCCGAATGCGTGAAACAGCGGCAGCACCCCGCACAACCGGTCATCCTTATAGACCCGAAAAATTGACAAAGCCCCCTCGGTATTCGACAAAATGTTATGATGCGACAGCTCGATGCCCTTGGACCGTCCTGAACTGCCAGACGAAAACAGGATGATTGCCGTATCGTCAGCACTGAAATTTCTGCCGCGATGGGCAAGTTTAGCTCTTGGCATAAATAATGCTTTCAACAGTGCCCGTCGCTTTTGCGCCGGGGTCATAGAGTTTACAATGTCTTCGATAAAAATTGTACCGGGCAGTGTTTTTCGGTCGAGGTTGAGCTTTTCGAGAAACTTTCGGCTGGTTAAAACCGTCCGAATTCGGGCGGTCTCGATCATATAATTTCGTGTTTCGACTGAGGCGGTATAGGACAGGTTAACCGCTGTTTTGTTCAGCAATGCCGTGCTTAAATTCACCAGTGCGCCGCCGACCGTTGACGGCAGGAAAATACCGATATTCTGCTGGCCGACAGTTCGGACATTGAGCTTATCAGCCAATGCCACCGACGCAATCAACGCCTTGCCGAAGCTGAGCCGCTTGCCCGTTGTATCCGACAGACAGGGCTTGGCCCAATGCTTGCGGGCGGATTTGATAAAGGTTTCGCCCAAGCTCAACCGTTTGGCTTTTTTGGTATTGTAGAAATCCACCGACAATATCTCAATGGCTTCACGAATCCGCTGCGAGCTTGAATCAGCCGCCATCGGCTCACCAAAATGCACGCCGACCGGATAGGGTAACTTCCGCGGCAACGCACCCAACAATTTCCCGTGATAATGACTGAGAATACTGCCCCACAAGCCGCCGATATAGGTCGGAATGATGGGGTAATCGGTTCCCTTGACGATGCGCTCAAAGCCGCCGCGAAACTTGTTCAGCAGGCCGGTTCGTGTGAGCGTTCCCTCTGCGAAGATGCAGACTAAGTAACCATCGTCCATCGCTGTCCGCGCCTCTCTGAGTGCGGCGACAATCTTTTTGGGCGGGTCCGTTGCACTGATCGGAATAATCTGTCCCAGCCGGAACATCCAGCCAATCCAGCGATTTTGCGAGATTTCACGATCCATTACAAAGCGGATTCGCCGCTGCTGGGTCGCCATCAGCACCACCGCATCGGCCCAGGAAACATGGTTTGAGATAATCAGTGCCGGGCCTTCAGCGGGGACATTTTCCTCCCCGGAAATACGAATACGATAGATCGTCCGTGTCAGCAATACCAGAATCAGCCGCACCAGAAAGTCCGGCAGGATAATCACCGTTGTAACCGCCAAAATCAATGTCAAAATGCCCAGTGCCAGAAACATCGTACTGGACGCCACACCCAGCTTATCACAAAACAGCCCGATCATGCCGGACGCAGCCAAAACACCCATCCATCCCAAAAAGCCGGAAGCGGCGACAATTTTTCCACGAATCGATTCCGGCGCTCGCATCTGAATAAAAGAATGAATCGGCACGATAAACAGGCCGCAACTAACACCAAAAAGAGAAATCAGCACAAAAATAGCCGTCATGCCGCCATTGCCCACTTGCTCGCCCAACCCCACTATACCCAAGCCAATCGCCGCCGCAGCCATTCCGACCGCCCCCATCGGAACGATGCCGAACTCCACCGAGCGGCCGGAGAGTTTGCCCGCCAGATAGGAGCCGATGCCAATGCCGATCGCCGCGATGAGAAACAGATAACCACTTTTGATGAATGTGTAGCCGCAGACTTCCATCCCGAACGGAATCATATTGATCTGCGCAAAACCGCCCAGCAGCATAAAATACGCACTGGCCAGAACGGTCATCAGTAGGTATTTATCGCTCTTGATGGCCTTTATCACGCGGGAAAACTCCGCGATGGAAAACTGTTCCGCCAGGGTTTCGCCAGCCGACATCGGGCGAGTTTTTTCGATACGAAAACTGGCCAGCAATCCCACTACGGCCAGCACTACGCAGACCGTCGCCGCCAGCGTAAAGTTGAGATTCAGCGTATCCGCCAGCCAGGGCGCAAAGGCCGTCCCGATGACGATGGCCAGATAGGTCATCCCCTCCATGAAGCTGTTGGCACGAGAGATTTGGTCCTTACCCACCAGTTCGGGGATGATGCCGTATTTGCACGGGCCGAAAAAGGCACTTTGCGTACACATTAAAAATAAAACCGTATAGACGGCCCACTGCAATCCCGAATAAAACGCCAGCAGGCCCAGTCCCATCAGGACCAGTTCGGCGGACTTCGCGATTACGATGATGTTTCGCTTGCTGAACCGGTCGGCCACGATGCCGGCCAGCGGCGTAAACAGCAAAAACGGAATCACAAAAACCGCCCCGGTTCGCGATGACACCGCCGCCGCCCTGTCATCGCCAAGCATATTGATGAGGAAGAAAACCAGCAGCCAGCGAAACACATTGTCATTGAGCGCACCAAAGAACTGTGTGGCGTTGTGCCAATCAAATGAACGGGAGAGTTTATTTTCGATAACCAATTTTTTAGTTCCTATTTTATTTTAGCCACAGATTAACACTGATTTTCACAGATTTCGTTTTTTTCGGCTCCGCAGTGTTCACAATATGGCAGGAGTGTGTGGCGTATGTTACCACATTTGTCGCATTTATTGTACAGATTTGTGCCGCAGGATGGGCAGGTGTAAGGTTCCTGCTTCTGTATTTCCGTCCCTTGAGGTACAAGCACAGTGGTCTTCTTCTTCCATCCGGCATACCGCAGCGGCCCGGCTTTGATCGGCTTGGTACAGACCGGACAGCGATGCTTGTCGTAGAACTGCTGATATTGCTTGCTGAGCAGGTCTTTCTTTGGTGCCACGATCATCTTAATCAGATAGATCAGTATCCGCAGCACAATCCCAAGTACCACCAGCAACGCGATATACTTAAAGTAATTGGTCGGGAAGTATTCGTGCGCGACCAAAGCAATCTTGATAAAAGACGCGATAAACGCCGACCAGACCAGTGGCCAATACGCCCCGCCGCGAAACTTCATAAAGAAAAACGATACCACCAGAAAAACCGGCACCAAAAACGATAGCTTCAAAACCGCCACCTTGAGCCGGTGCTTTTCCCAAAGCTTGTTAAATTTCTCATGCGCATCATCTTCCAGTGTTTCGATTTGCTCGGTTGCTTCGGCCAATAACAATTCCTTTTCCTGTCGATGAGCAATCAATGCACCGATTTCATGATTAAATTCCAAATCCTCTTTTTGGTTTTCCAGAAAGGCCGACTGGCTTTGGCGCAAGGTCTTAGCACTTTCTTCCGGAAACTCCACATTTTTTGCCAGACTTCTCTCCTGAATTGAAAGGAGTTGGCTGATAGTGTTCTGCAAACTGGAGGTACTGCGAGAAAGATTGTTCTTTCGCTCGGTCAACTCCTTAATGCCGCGTCTAAGGTCATCCACTTCCTTGCTCAGAGTTTTCTTCTGCTCATCCAGATCGGCACTGACATGGATTCTCCGTACTTGATCCCAGTCCGGTCCTTTGATGTCACCGATATCACTCTCAGCAAAGCTCAAGAGCCAGAAAAACAGGAATCCAAGCGTGACCCCAAGCACCCCAATAAAAAACCGCACACCCCATGAGCCCCTTGCTTTTCGTTTTGTTTCCATGATTATCTTCCTTTCTATTTTTTGAGTCCACAGATTACACTGATTTTCACAGATTTTTAACCACGGAATTCACTGAAATACACAGAATGTTTTTATATTTTTTTCGTGTCATTCCGTGCTTTCCGTGGTTCTTTTTAAGTAATCGCCAACGAAGTTTAATGCCTGTTGTTTATATTCCAGTGCTTCGTTAAAAAGTTCGTGGTTAGCACCTTGAATCATTTCTATTTTGGCTTTGGGGAATTTTTTGCCCATCAGCCCTAAGTTGTATTTCCAGTCCACCGTGCCGTCTTTGTCGCCCTGGATGATAAGCACTTCTTTATCGCAGGCGGCCATCGGTTCGATCTTGTCGTTCCAGTCGAACAATGCTTTGACCCACTTTAATGACAGGTGTTTGGCATGCAAGTAGTCTTTGGTTTTGTTGAAAGCCAGGAAATCCTTATCCGATGAGTTTTTGCGGTGGTATCGGGCCACCTTGTCGGTAAAGGCATTATAGATTCTATAGGTTGCCTTGGACTGCCCGTAAGCCGTCCAATGGATCAGTGGAGCCGCCAGGACAATCCTTTCGAAGTCGTCAGTGATGCTTTCCAGCAGCATCTCGATCAGGATCGTGGCGCCGGTGCTGAAACCGACAGCGTGATACGGTCCGTTGAGTCGGTCTTTGACGATTTTTACAAAGTCCTGCGTCGCTGTGATGTATTGATCGAATGAATTGATGGCCGCCGTTTCACCGCTGGAGAGACCGTGCCCGGGGAGGTCAAAGGCCGCCACCGAAAAACCACACTCCAGCAGATACCGAACTAAATGCCGAAACTGGCCGGTGTGATTGAGATAGCCGTGCAAAAGCACCACGGTAGCCGTATATTGAGCCGGTTCGTACAAATGCGCTGTGAGCGTAAACCCCGCCGATTCAAACGAGCCAAACCAATGCTTCGCATCGCACCAATCGCCATCCAGACCATAATGCGCAAAATACGCCTCTGCTCCGGCGGAATACGCCGCAGGGTCAACTGCGGCCAGCGGTTCTATGTCCGGTCGTTCCTTCAATTCAGTAAACTCCAAATCCTTAATTTGACACACTGTTTCTATCATAACACCTCCGTAAAATCAACAATCCAATAATTGAAACAATCGCTTTTATCTTGCCCTTACAGGGCGAGACATCATAAGGGTTCACCGAACCCAGGGCGTTGCCCCGGGCTATAATATATTGCACCTTCGGTGCGTTTCTTAATGCGGATGCTTCTTTTCAATCCGCTGTAATTTTTCATGGCTGTACGGTTTCCACTTTTTGAGCGACTTGATCGACTTCCAACCCCTTTCGCTGGGATTAAATAGCTTTGCCAGTTCCATCGTTATATCCACCACATCCGCATCAGGCGACATATAGTCAAACTCCCACTTGCTGACAATCACATCCACCCCGGCGGCTTTTGCGACATCTGGAATCTTATCCTTAACACAGTCAAAGCACTCATGCACCGGTGCCGTACCAAACGCTTTCAAATGCGCCTGTGCCTGCTGGGCCGGACCCCATGCCTGGATATCTTTGACCTTTTCGGTATCACCGTCCTTTTTTGCCTGC
>NBLM01000053.1 GCA_002084585.1 Planctomycetales bacterium 4572_13
CTGATTCATTGTCGAAGCAGCCCACGCTTTAAGCGTCTATAAAAAATGAAATGAATAGCACCAAAAAAAACAGTTGACAAGGGTCGTTCCATATCAGGAATGTAATTATCAAATCTCGACGACGAATACTTTATGGCTCATACCCCGGCCAAGAATAATCTTGGAACTTTTAACACTGATAATGATTTGGCCCGCCCCGTCGTTGCGAACGACACGGATATCAACATCCGCCAGCAAGCCCATCGCTGCCAGGCGATTCTTCAAACCACGGCCCGCTTCGATCGCAGCAATCCGAACCGCCGTACCGGCCTGAATTTTATCCAAGGTTTTTGTGTTTGTCTTTTCCATCTGCGATTTTCCAGTAGTGCTGAAACTGCTTTGTAATGTCCTGTCCATCATCCTGCGTCTTGGAGACAAACTCCATAAATGCCATCAGCCGAGCCGTGATCTCCGGCCCCAGCGTATGCTCGGCACGACAGGCCGCATGCTGAGCCGTCGCCGTTTCGGCCCCCAGAAATCCCCCAAAAAAACGGGTCAAAATCTCATGTCGGCCTGCAACCCGGCGGGCAATCTGCTGTCCTTTTACAGTGAGCGTCACATAGCCATACGGCTTATAGTGAACCATGCTCTTTTCGGAGAGTGCCTTTAACGCCCCGGTAACGGAGGCACACGACACTTTCATCGCCTCAGCAATATCCTTACTGCGAGCAACCTCCTGCCCTTCGGTAAGATTGTATATCGCCTCCAGATAATCCTCTAACGAAGCACTCAGTTTTCCAGCAACCGATGCAGCCATACATTTCCCAGTAAGTTAACAATCCTTAATATAGTTAGCCACCCCTAACTTTTCAAGCATAAAACCCAAAAACTCCAAAAATTAAGTGCGTACTTTGTTTTTTCCTTGATTTCAGACACCCCGAGTCGCTATAATCCAAATATTGAAAAAAGGAGAGCATTGCCAATCAGGAGGCAGAAAAATGAAAAAAACAATTCTTTATCTCATGCTTGCCAGTTTGTTTATTGTTCCGGCGTATGCAACAGATTATGAAATCACCACACCGTCTCTTACTCCGAATCTGACATTGTGGTCAGGTGACAACCTTTATATGACCGCCGGTGAAATTGGCAATTTAGGCATGTATGGAGACAGTACGGCCATCATCGAAGGTACATCGTTATCATTACCATACGATTGTGATGGCTGTGGCATAACTTGCTTGGGATGCTTTCATATCGATCAGATTAACATGGCCGATGCCAGTTCATTGGCCATGTCCGGCGGGCAAGTTGAAAAACTCACAATGAAAGACACTGCCACCGTTGTTCTCAATGAGAGCTCATATAGAATAACTCATGTTGGACAGATTGATATTAAAGGTAACAGTTCACTGAGTATGTCGGGTGGTTATGTTGGCCGAATCGATATCGGCGAAATCGACGGCGGTATCATTATTATTGGCGGCGGTAGCATTGTCATCGATACCAACTCAATCGGAAGCGGTATTATTCCCATTGTTCCAGATCTAATTATCATTGATCCCACTATCACCGCAGCCATTCTCACCGGGGGCAGAATCGACCAAATCTGTAGTCACCGATCATCCGAGGCAGTATCGATAGAACCCAGTATTACCCTGGAATGTTCGTATTACTATTATGATGAACCCACCCAGATGCTGACCGGGTGCTGGCTTGACGAGACAGACTTCAGCATCGAGTTAGTTGATAGTGAGTGGCCACTTTATCCGACAATTAATGATATCCAGTTCATCGGAACCAAGGTCGAAGATGTTTATATTAATGGCGGCACTCATGTCTTTGATGATGCGACCTATGAGAATGACCGAGTTTATTTGGGGATTGAAAGACCCTCAGAGTCGTCTGAACCGTTTGTTGCGAATTATTCCAGTGGGACTCCCGCATATGTCGATCTGGTCGATGGAGGAAGAGTGGGTTGGCTGTCTGCGTATAATAACTCCTTTATAAAGATGACCGGCGGAGAAGTTATGCATGAACTAATGGCGGATAATGAGTCTATCATTGACATGTCTGATGGGACCGTTGGGGGCAGTTTTGTCGCACAGAACTGGGCAACCATCCTCATGACCGGGGGAACGGTTGGCGATATGCTTGAGGTACCTCAAAATGGCAAGATAAATCTCTACGGCACCAATTTTGAAATGACCGATTTGAACGGTATCACAACAACCCTCTCGCCCGGAGACAAATTGAGCGATTTCGGAACATTAGTTTCTGGATGGGGGCAAACGCCTTACTATACAGGCACCATCACCGGGACTTTATCATATGGGACTGTTTTGAATAACACATTTAAGATTGAAGTGAGCGAGAACAGCCATTTTCTCTTTGGTGACATTCACATTAGAAAATTCATGGCTTTCAGAACTGCACTGGTTGCGCTATCCCAAGAAAAAACGGGACTTTCGTTGAAAAACAATTCTGCTTTAACGGTCGTAACCGGGAGTAATCCCATTGTAGCGGAAACCATCATTGTCAATTCTTTGGCCAAAGACGCGGTGCTGGTCAAAGGCAAAGCGAGTATTTCTGCAAACAATCTGTCCATCGCAGGCAGTATCGACCTAAAGGGCAGTTTAAGTTATCCGGAGGAAATGTACATTTCAGAAAACACCGGCCAAGAACCGTGTCCGGATATTGATCTGGATGAGCCGGACTATGCCGGATTGCCGGATTTGTGTCCGGTCGATCTCAATACGGATAAAATATTGCCAGTTGTTATCACCGGAGGCGAGTGGATTATAGAACCGGGATACTACTCAGCAGGAGTCATCATTGAAGACGCTGCTGTTTCATTTTTGCCGGGTACCTACACACTTGGCGGCGGAGCAAAAGCAAACAGTGGACTGATTCTCAAAGGCGATGCCATGGTTGATGTCAACGAAGTGATGTTCCATATTGTCGGAACAGGTCAGGTATCAATCGGCAAAGATGCCACGCTCACAGCAACAGCACCCACAAGCGGTGATTACGATAAGTTTCTGTTCTTCCAGTCACGCAACAATACCAACGACGCGATTTTCAAAGGCGTTGCCGATTGTGGCGGAAGACTGTATTTCCCCGCCAACCATGTTGAAGTCGCGGGAAATGTTCTCTGTTCGATGCTGATGGCAAATACAGTGGAACTTTCCAGCAATGCAGAACTGACTGTAAACCCTAATTATCCACCTTCGGAATAATGAACTCAGGGTGGCACGGTCAAGCTGTGCTTGGCCGTGTTGGTGTCGAATTCACACAGAAGAACTCAACGATTCATAGACAACTTTCCGCATGAGTTCTTCGTCCGGTTCGTCGCCGATGTAGATTTTGTATTGGGCCATCGCCTGGCGGATGAACATCTCGGCTCCATTGACCGCCGTCGCTCCGATGGCTTTGGCATCAGTAAGCAGCTTCGTCTGGAGCGGATTATACACTGTATCAAAGACGATCATGTTCTTATGAAGCACGCCCTCCGGGACGGGAGAAGTTTCAACATTCGGATGCATCCCCAAGCTGGTGCAGTTGACCAGAATCGTCGCTTTCGTCTGGGCCAGTTCATCAATCGAAGCGAATTTGCAACCGAACTCTTTCGCCAGCGACTCGGCCTTGCTGAGAGTGCGATTATAAATCGTCACGCGAGCGCCCACATCGGCCAACCCCGCCACCACCGCCCGTGCCACCCCGCCGGCACCCACAACCGCCACTTTGCTCTTGTGCAGATCGTGGCGGCCGGCTCCCATCGCCCCGGCGAGCGCATCCATCGCTCCGGCGTAATCGGTATTATAAGCACTGAGCAACCCATTGAAGCCAATCTTCAGCGTATTGACCGCCCCGATAGCCTCCGCCAGATTATCCACATAATCCCCGTGCTGATTCGCATAATCCAGCGCGTGCGTCTTATGCGGCAGGGTTACACTAAAGCCCCCAAAGCCAAACTTACACCGCTCACTGACACAATCCAAAAATGCGTCAAATTCCTCTCTGTCCCCCTCTACCCAAAACGGCAGATAAACCGCATTGATCTTCTCGGCGTCAAAACAGGCATTATACAACGCCGGCCCCAGCGAGTGGGCCACCGGGTTTCCAATCAGACCAAAGATTTCAGTATCAGCATCCTGACGATCCCAGGCGAATAGTTTCATCCGCTCAACCGGAACCTGCCCCGGCGCGGTCGCGCTGTCATCATCCAACGACGCAAAGGTCAAAAACGCCCCGAACTTCTTCGCCAAAATCCGACTGATCTGACCGGCGGCCCCCATACAAAAACAAATCAACGGCCGGTCGGTGTCTCGCAAAAGATCAAACGCCGCAAAGCAATCGTTAATGTGCCGTGCCTTGTACACGATCTTGGGAATCGCATCAGGATAAACCGCCAGAATCGACTCGTACAAAATATCCAATTCCTCAAAAGGCCGGTCAAAATTGTGACTGGACAAAATCAGCTTGGTTTCGGATTGCTCAATCGCCGCCTTGAGAACCGAATGCGTATCGGGACACTTGAAATTGGCGTACTCAATATCAACAAACTCCGCCCCGGCCAGAATCGACTCCCGAAGAATCGATAGACAAAGCGATGGAGCCACTTCATTGAAGCCGCCCTCTTTTTTGTCCCGGCAGGTAACAATCACCGGCAACTTTGCTTTTTGGGCCGCCCTGACCATTTTCAGGACAGACTCAACGCCGGGTTGCGTCAGTGCATCGACACGAATTTCCACCGCCTCCGCACCTTTGCCCTTGGCACAGTCAAGCTGCCGGAAAAAATCGTCCTCATTCTTTGCGAAAATAGATACCGCCAGATAAGTCATACCTCATTGTATATCCGGCGAGAGATGAAATTGCAAGTTTCGATTTGCACGCAAGAAATTGCCTCTGGGCAATCGCAGACCTTCTTTTTTGTAGGCGTTCACACTTTTAGTGTGTAAACAAACAAGCTAAAGCTTGAACTCTTACTCTTTTTTCAATATGCTTGCCGCTTCTGTCCGATACTATTTGAGCCGTTGTAAACTTTCGAGATGTCCACTAAAAAAACATAACTCTTTGGATATTATGATGTTATCAAAAAAGATACTGATCACATTGGCACTTCTGTTTCTTATTTTGGCCTTAACGGGCTGCCAAGATCCTTACACGCCGGTCATTCAGCAGCCCCAGCTTGCATCCGCTCAAATCCTGGGCTATTCGGTCCAGCAAAGGCCCATTGAGCTAATCACCATCGGAACCGGTGAAGAAAAGGTCATGATCATCGCGACGATCCACGGCAATGAAGATGCCGGAACACCTTTGGTCTATCACCTCCTCGATAAGCTCCGGGCCAGACCGGATTTTTTGACCGGCCGCACCGTTTTAATTGTGCCGCTGGCAAATCCGGACGGACAGGCGAATAGAACGAGGCACAATGCATCGGGAATTGACCTGAACAGGAATTTTCCGGCATCCAACCGTATCAATAACGAAGTTCACGGCCAGCAAGGTCTGACCGAGCCGGAATCGACCCTTCTGTACGATTTGGTACTAACCCACCGCCCCGCGCATATCGTCAGCATCCATCAGCCGCTGTATTGTCTGGACTATGACGGCCCCGGCGAAGAGATTGCCCGGCATATGGGCCAATATTGCTCTCTGCCGGTTAAAAAACTCGGTTCACGCCCCGGCTCAATGGGTTCATTCGTCGGCGTCGAGAAAAACATCCCCATCATCACAATGGAACTGGCCAAAGAGGACAGCGACCTAACCACCGCCCAACTCTGGGACCGCTACGGCCGCGCCTTGCTGGCCGCAATCACCTACCCTGAATCACCCTACTAAAACAAACTCACCCTCTCATGTTTGAAACAAAAAAGAGGACCTTTGGCGGCTATATTTCGTGTTGACATTTCGGCTAAACTCAGTAGGATGCGGGCGTGATAACACTTTCGGTATGATTACCCTTATCATAAAATGTGTTCTGAACCTTAAACATAACCCACTATTTCAGGAAACCGGGAAACAATGGCAAAATTCGACATTATTTGGACGAAAATTGACGAGGCCCCGGCTTTGGCAACCTACTCACTTCTGCCTGTGGTAAAGGCGTATGCAAAGGCCTGCGGTATTGAGGTCGAGACCAGGGACATCTCGCTGGCCGGAAGAATTATCGCGAACTTTCCGGACAATCTGACAGATGAACAAAAAGTCGAAGACGCTTTGACTCAATTAGGCAAATTAGCCAAGACACCGGAAGCGAATATTATCAAGCTGCCCAATATCAGCGCTTCGATCCCTCAACTGCAGGCGGCGATCGCTGAATTGCAGGAAAAGGGCTATGACATTCCCGACTATCCCGAAGAGCCGAAAAACGATGCGGAAAAACAGCTTCAGGAGCGATTTTCCAAAGTGCTCGGTTCAGCGGTAAACCCTGTTTTGCGGGAGGGTAACTCCGACCGCAGGGCCGCCGCTTCGGTTAAGAAATTCGCCCAAAAACATCCACATAAGATGATGAAGCCGTGGCCCGCCGACGGTTCTAAAGCCCGTGTCGCACATATGGACAGCGGGGATTTCTACAGCAGCGAGCAATCCGTTACTCTGGATAAAGCGTGTCAGGCGAGAATCGAGTTTGTTGACGACGACGGAAACACAACCGTTCTCAAAGATGACATTACACTGCTCGAAGGCGAAGTGGCCGACACGGCAGTTATGAGTGTTGCTGCTTTGCGCCGGTTCTATGAAGAACAGATCGATGCCGCCAAAAAAGAGGGTGCACTCCTGTCGCTTCATCTGAAAACGACGATGATGAAGATATCTGACCCGATCATTTTTGGCTATTGCGTTTCGGTGTTCTACAAAAACGCACTCGAAAAACACGCTGACACACTCAAGCAAATCGGGGCCAATGTGAACCACGGTCTGGCCGATGTTCTGGACAAGCTCAATAAACTCGATGCGGATAAAAAAGCTGAGATCGAGGCCGATATCACAGCGGTTTATGAAAATCGTCCCAAGCTGGCAATGGTCGATTCACGAAAAGGGATTACCAATCTGCATGTGCCGAACAATATTATTGTCGATGCGTCCATGCCCAATGTGGTTCGCGACGGCGGTAAGATGTGGAATAGCGACGATGCGCTTCAGGATACCGTTGCGATGATACCGGATCGATCTTATGCAACGATGTATCAGCAGATTATCGAAGATTGCCAAAAGCATGGTCAGTTTGATCCGGCCACGATGGGCAGTGTTTCCAATGTCGGACTGATGGCCCAAAAAGCCGAAGAATACGGCTCACACGACAAGACATTCAAGGCCCCTGCTGACGGAGCGATGCGTCTTGTTGATTGCGAAGACGGTGTCATTATGACCCAACCGGTTCAAATTGGTGATATTTTCAGAGTGTGCCAGGTTAAGGATGCGCCGATACAGAATTGGGTCGAACTTGCGGTCAGCCGTGCCAAAGCCACCGGCACGCCGGCAGTCTTCTGGCTGGATAAAAACAGGGCACACGATGCACAAATCATTAGGAAAGTTAATGGCTCTCTGCCACAGTACGATACGGCAAACCTTGAGATTCATATCATGGCCCCGCAGGATGCAATGCAATTTTCACTGGACAGAATCCGCCGGGGAGAGGATACGATTTCTGTTACCGGTAATGTTCTGCGTGATTATCTGACAGATCTGTTCCCTATTCTCGAACTGGGTACCAGCGCCCGGATGCTGTCGATTGTGCCGCTGATGAACGGCGGTGGGTTGTTTGAAACCGGTGCCGGCGGTTCGGCTCCCAAGCATGTCCAGCAATTTCTCAAAGAAGGCCACTTGCGATGGGATTCGCTGGGTGAATACTGTGCGCTGGTTCCGTCGTTTGAGCTGATCGCCGAAAAGACCGGCAGCACCAAAGCAGCGATTCTCGCCTCAACGCTCACCGAAGCCATTAGCAAGTATCTTGAAAACGCCAGGTCGCCTTCCCGCAAAGTCAATGAAATTGATAATCGGTCAGGTACTTTCTATCTGGCAATGTACTGGGCACAGATACTGGCCGCACAGAACAAAGACACTTCGCTTCGGACAACTTTTGAAAATATCGCGAAATCACTTGAGGCAAACGAAGCTGAAATCACTAAAGAGATGCTCGCCGCACAAGACAAAGCCGTGGACATCAACGGGTATTATTTACCCGATCCGAAAATGGCCGTCCGGCAAATGCGTCCCAGCAAAACCTTCAATGGCATTATCGACGCCATGTAACAGTATATGCCCACGAGGCACTCTTCGCCGATAGTTATCATTTGATTTGACAAGTGGTTACAGCCCCTGTTAAAATATTTCACCGTGAGAGATTATCAAGTTTCATGTTTTTGAAGCTCTGGATTTACAGGAATACGCGTTTGAATCACAATGCCTATCGACGGATTGTTTCAGGAGAAGATCGGCGCCCCGGAGTCGGGCTGTTGCGCGGTCTGCTCGGCGCGGTGTCGCTTCTCTATGGGTTGGTTATGCGCTTTCGAAATCTGTTGTTCAACAGCGGCATTCTCCGCTCTCACACAGCGAGCATTCCCGTCATCAGCATTGGCAATATCACCACCGGCGGCACGGGAAAAACGCCGCTGGTGATCTGGCTGTGCGGTTATCTGCGGGGCAAAGGGTTGCACAGTTCGATCCTGACACGGGGGTATAAAACCCAGCCCGATCAAATCACCGATGAACCCGCCCTGCTGGCCAAGGCCTGTCCCGGCACCGATGTCATCGTCAATGCCAATCGCGTCGCCGGGGCGAGAAAGGCCATCTCTGTCCATCGGGCACAGGTGCTGGTTATGGATGACGGATTTCAGCACCGACGGCTCAAACGCGATTTGGATATCGTTGCCGTTGACGCGACTTGTCCGTTTGGCTACGGACGCGTTCTGCCTGTCGGCCTGCTGCGAGAACCCAAAGGCGGACTGTCCCGCGCCGATGCGGTGATTATCACACGATTTGATCAAGCCGATGCTGAGCAAATGCAACAGTTGGAACAGCAAATTCAACAGATTTCACCCAGCATTCCCATTGCCAAAGCCGTTCATCGGCACACCCATGCAGCAACCTACCAGAATGCAAAATTCGATATGGAAGAACTTCGCTCCAAAAAGATTTTGGCATTCTGCGGCATCGGAAACCCAAACGCCTTTTTCCGCTGTCTTGAGCAGAACGGTCTGTCTCTGGCGGACACCCAAATCTTTGACGACCATCACCCCTATACACAGGACGAAATGAAACAGATTTTTGAACGGGCGCGTTCCTGCGGAGCCGAGATGATTCTGTGTACGCAAAAAGACTGGGTCAAAAGCGCCCTGCTGTCGCCGGAGGAAGAGGATGTTGTTTTTGCTTATCTGGCAATGGAACTGGACTTTATCGAGGGATTTGATAAAATAACACCCTTGATAGACAATCTGTTCTCCAACCAATCAGAAGAATATGGAACGATAAGCGAATGAGTTATACGAATCTGTTAAAAGCTGTTACGCATCTTGGCTCGCCAAAGGTACTACTGGTGGGCGACTTTATGCTGGACAGCTATATCTACGGAGACGCCCTGCGGATTAGTCCGGAGGCACCGGTGCAGATACTGAAAGTCGTACAACGAGAATATGCCGGCGGTGGTGCATCGTCTGTCGCCGCCGATGTAACAACGCTGGGGGCACAGTGTTTTTGTATCGGCGTCGTCGGCCATGACACGAATGCCCGGAAACTGACGAACATCCTGAAAGACCTCGGCGCCGAAACAGAAGGCATCATCGAAATTGAAGGCCGCCCTACCATCACCAAAGAGCGGATCGTCGGCCTGGCACAGCATCGCCATCGTCAGCAGCTTTTGCGTGTGGACAATGAATGTACCGAACCGCTGGCCAAAAGCGATTATCAGCGGCTACTTGAGATTTATCGGGAGCAACTGGCGCAGTGCGATATTGTCTGTCTGCAGGATTATAATAAGGGGCTTTTAGGACCGGATTTTTGTCAGCAACTGATTGCGCTGGCTCGAAAGGCGGGCAAAAAAACACTCGTCGATCCGCCGGTGGATTCAGATTACAGCAAATTTTCCGGCGCCACTCTGATTACACCCAACCGTAAGGAAACCTCCTATGCGGTCGGCTTTGAGATCGAAACAATCGCCGATGCGGAAAAAGGGTCTTTGCAACTGCAAGAGCAATTAAAACTGGACACGGTGGTCATTACACTGGATAAAGAAGGCGCCTATCTACGAACAAACGAACAGGCCAAACAACTGTCGATCCTGCCGCGAACGGTCTATGATGTAACCGGCGCCGGGGATATGATGCTGGCGATGCTGGCGGTATCGCTGGCGGTCGGACAGGACACCGAAACCGCGCTTCAATTGGCCAACATCGCCAGCGGCCTTGAAGTCGAAAAGTTTGGCGTGGCCACCGTCAGTGTTGATGAGATCGTTAATGAAATCATCTTGACACATAAGGGCAAAACCGGGAAAATCCATGGCGTCGAAGAGCTTGTTAGGCATCTGGACTATCATCGGCAGCAAAAAGAAATCATCGTCTTTACCAACGGCTGTTTTGATGTCCTGCATCGGGGGCATATTGAATATCTGAAATTTTGTAAGGGCCAAGGCGACATTGTCGTTTTGGGACTTAACAGCGACAACTCCGTACGACAACTCAAAGGCCCCGACCGTCCGGTCAATAATCAGCATGATCGAGCCGCGGTGTTGGCAGCGTTGGAAAGCATCGACTATATCACGGTCTTTGATGAACTTGACCCGCTTGGTCTCATTCAACAGGTCCGCCCGGACATTCTGGTCAAGGGCGCCGATTGGTCGGATAAGGGAGTCGTCGGCAGGGAGTTTGTCGAATCGTATGGCGGGCGTGTTGAACTGGCCCCGCTGGTGGACGGCAAAAGCTCGACTTCAACCCTCGAAAAGCTCAAACAGATTGAAGAAAATAAGGATCGAGAAGGATAAATAATGG
>NBLM01000116.1 GCA_002084585.1 Planctomycetales bacterium 4572_13
AGTTTTGATGATATGAGGTGTAATCAAAATAATCAACTCCGTACGGATCGATGTATCGGTATTCTGCTTGAAAAGCTCGCCTAAGATAGGAACATCGCCAAGGATGGGAACCTGTTCACGAATGATCGTCGTTTCTTCCTGAAAGAGACCCCCTAAAACAATTGTCTGGCCGTCTTTAACCAGAACATTCGTAATGATGTTCGTGGTCGTTTTGTTAGGAATAAGTTGTCCTTGTCCGCCCGTTGTAAAATTACTGGCGCTTTGTTCGGGCTTAATTTCCATGCGGATCAGTCCATCCCGACCAATGAAGGGACGGAACTCAAGAAGCGTACCACTTTCAAGAAATGCGACCGATTGAGTCGTTGAACCCGACTGGTTCTGACTTGTTGTGTCCAAATACCCCTCTTCTTTACCAATGATGAGTTTACCGGCCTGTTTGTTCAAAGCCAGAATCTTTGGGTTGGCAAGAATGGTCGTATCCGTAACAACTTCCGATGCTGTAATCAGACCCGTGATATCATCAATGGATATACCAACTTCCAATACACCGCCTTGGAAATCAACACCACCATTTGACAGGTCAAGAGGTACGCCAGGTATGACGCCATCTATATTGGTCCAATCAATCCCGACTTTGGTATCTTCATTCAATTGGGCCTTCATGATCGTTACTTCCAGCAACACCTGCATGGGTTCGGTATCGACTTCGGCGAGGACCTCACGAATGCGTTCGATATTTTCGGGATAGTCCGAAATAACCAGACGATCGTGAACGGCCAGTGTATCGCCGCCTACGCCAGCTTCCATATCAGGTTCTGCCGCCGTGGTGGCGCCCAGTTTACCGAATTCGCTCAGGAGGGGTTCGGCCAGTTTGGTGGCTTCTTCGGAGTTGATGTAGTACAGGGTGATCATCGCATGTTCAAAGCGATCCTTGTCCTGCATAAACTCTTCGTTGGTGTACACCTTGATGAAGTTGCCCTTGGCCTCATACTTGTGTGTCCCAAGTATCGCCTGCAGGGCTTCGTCGAATGTCACATCGTACAAATTCGTTACGGTCACAATACCGTCCACACTGGCTGAGGGCACGATGTTTTTCTCATACATCTGAGCCAGCATCCGAAGGGCATCCTTAATACCTTTTTCTTTTTGTTCGTTTTGCCAACATAAAACACCATCCTTTCTAAAGCTCAAAAGGTTTCAGCCATTTTCAGTATGACTGACATTTCATTCCACGAAAACACAACTTGTTTTTCACTGATTTCTTCTAACATTAACACAAATTGGTCAGGTCCCTCTTGAACCGTCAGTGTCGAACCGACGGATAAGATTTTGTCATCAACAAACGCCTGAAAGGGGCGATTCTGAGCATCGCAGATGACCGCTTCCAGCTTCAACCGTTCGGCGATTCGCTCCAAACTGGATCGGTGTGCCAATTCAGCAGAATCCCCCGTCCCACCGACTTTCACGCCGCCACGGGGAGTGTCTGGGTTTAACTCAAAGGCCGTCCAGTTCTCGCCGCCGAATAGACCGTTTGAAACGCGATCGTTTCGACCGGGTAATACAGGTAATTCAACGGCTTCAATCTGAAGAGGCGAATCGGAGACGATTTCCTGGGCGCTTATCTGGTTCTGCGCATTCGCTGCGGCGAGACCGCCTTTGCCTTTCAGCAATACCCGACCCCAGAGAATCGCCATCACGGCCAGTAAAACGACCATGGCCATCACCTTGGGACTGATGTTTTGCAGGCCGCCGGTAACGGGCTTTTTATTCGTCATCTTATTTTTGTGATTCACCATTTCAGCCATTGTCTCTCTTATCGGGTTGGTAATAAACGCTCGCCTTGGCATTGAGCTTGACAACGGCGCTAAAATCGCTGTCGTTTTCAAACTTCACTGCCTCGAACCGAACCAGCCGATCCATATTTTCCATCGCCCGGAAAAACGCAAACAACTGTTCCAGCGAACCCCGGCATTCAAAGGTCAGGGGGATACTGCACAACTGGTCAGATTTTAATTCTTCCCCGGGCTGGACGAGCTGGTCGGTCAATTTGCACTCGTTCATCACGACGGCAATCTGCTGCCAGAGCTGCGCAAAACAACGGCCCTGAGGAACCTTTTTTGAAAAAGGCGTCAATTCGGCCTGAAGCTGTTTTTCCTGCTGTTTCAGTTCGGGCAGCAAAACAGTCTGCGAACGAATCGTTTCGGAAAGCTGGTCCTGTTGAACCATTTGTTCCCGGAGGGCGTGTTTCTGACGGATCACGGGAATATACTGAAACATCCCGAAACCGCAGAGAATCACCGCGCTCAGCGTCAAAATAATCAATTGTTGTTTATCCAGCTTCATTGGGATCCTTTATTCCACATATTGATAATCCGCTACAAAACAGCGAATTTCAAACTCCGTCACATCCTTATCCTTGACCTCTTTAGGCTTCGAATAGATCAGCGATACCTGGTCAAAATAGTCCGTTTGCTCCAACCGGGCAATCAACAGGGCCGCATCCGCAGGTCGGGCCGCAATACCGGTTAAAACAACCCTGCAATGGGACGGCGATGCGGGAATGACGACATCCTGATCGTCCTTTTGCGAACCGCTCACACGCACGACGGCGGCAGAAGCAAAAGCATTCTTTCTTATGGAATTTTGAATCAACTCATCCTGTAACGACAGCTTGCTCAGAATCACATTCTCACCGATCAAATAAGACAACTCACCGAGAATCGCCGTCATCTTTGTCCGGGATTCGATCTTATCCAGCAGGGTCGTTTTTTGTCTCATTTCAGCGATCCGGCTTTCAAGGATCGCCGCCTGCTCACCCCGCAATCGCCCTTTTTCAAACGCGGTCTGAATCTCTTCGACCTCAGCGCTAACACGCGAGACATGGCCGTTAATGATAAACCCCCAGCCAAGCATCAACGAAAACAAAACCCCCATCAGCGTATAATGGCGAATATAACGCCGCTTACGCTCGCGACCCGCTTTGTACCACTGGGGAATGAAGTCGATTTCTTTCATACGCTAAACCGCCACTTCCTGCCGTTGTTCATTTCGGCCTTGTTTTGTCTCATCCAGTTCAAGGCCCTTCATCGCCAGTCCAACCGCAATCGCCCACTCACACATCTGGGGATTGGGCCGCCGATTAAAATTCGTATGGGTCAAATCAAAACCCCGCAAGGGTTCAGCCACTCGGATCGCCACGCCCAACTGACTGCGAAGCGCATCCATCAGAGCCAATTCATACGCTTCGCCTCCGGCAAAGACCGCCTCGGCGGGTCGTTGACCCCGAAAGGTAACCGCGTAATAGCGGAAACACAGGGAAATCTCATGGGCCAGATTTTCAATCGAACCGCTCATCGCATCAACGACGGCCCGTTTGGTTTCCGCATCAATCGGTTCGGCCTCAGCATTCCGCAACCGGTCACGCACCGCGATGGCCTCTTCGATGGAAATGCCCAGCCGGGTCGAGACCTGCTTATTCAACTCATCTCCGGCGATGGGAATCTGTTTGACGAAGGCAATCTCCTGACCCCGGCCAATGATGACCGTGGTAAACTGCGACCCCAGATCGACAAAGACACTGACTAAGTCCCGGTCTTCACGACGCCTGAGCGTTGTCTTAAAACATCGAAACAAAGCACAGGGAACCGTATCCAGCGAGACCGGAATCAGTCCGGCCTGCCCAATCAACTCGATATGCCGGCTTAGTTGTTCCTGCCGGATTCCAAAGAAGATGACCTCACTTTTAATCTCTTCGCCCTGATAGGCCTTGCCCGCAACCATATACCGAATCTCATCACGCTGAGCATCCAACCCAAACCGTCGAGCCGCTTCCGTCCGCATGGTTTCTTCCGCTGTCTCGGCCCAATCCGCATCCAAACGCAAACTTTTAATCTTCAGCATGTCGCCCGGAAGACAGGACACAACATCATGGCCCCTGAACCCGCCGCGTTGATACAACAACCTGACCACATCGACCACTTGCTGACGCCATTTGTCCGAGCCGGGTTCCAGTGTCCGGTCCAGCGATTCCGCTTCGGCGGCCTCAACACAGATCGTCTGCTCCTGTCGGCTCAGTTGGATCATCTTGATCACGGAGTGACCGACATCCAGGCCGATGGGCTGTGCTTTTGCTTTTATTAAGGATTTCATTAAATAGTCAAACATCTTTTATCTCTTTGCCTTAGCGTCGTTAAGGTGTATCTTCAATCGTTACATAACCCGTTACGGGTTCCACATCGACCGTCAGGGTAAAGTTTCCACTCTGTTTGTCCTGCAGCGTAATCTGTCCGGTCAACAAAGGTGTCGTCGTACTACTATAAGGCGAACCCAAGTAACCCGAATTTCATAGGACTCATCTGCCTCATCAAAAATAACGCAATACCGGCTCTGATGGGTAATGGCCAGACCCTTGGCATAATCCAGATCCGCGGCGATGCGATTGGCGGCTGAGCGAACCTGCATATCCGCCGCACCGGAAAACATAGGCACCGCCATCAGCGCGGCAATACTAAGGATCACAACCACAATGATAAGCTCAACGAGCGTAAAGCCGTTTCGACAGCATTTATTTTTTCTCATATTTCGCATAACACCATCACTTTTCTCTGAGTTCACATGCTCATTCGACACAAATCCAAAATTGTTTTCGACATCCCGGCCCCGCTGCTTAATCAGCGATCACACCTGTTTTCAAATCATCTCCATTTTATTCCAACCGCCGCGTCAGGTTCGTGAAATCGGGTTGAAACGACTGTCAACGATCCATTCAAAGAACCCATAACCCTTGTTTTCAATACAGTCAGGTTGGTCGCACTATCGCTCAATCGCTACAACCCTTACAATTCACATCCTCCAACAGACACACCCTGACAGCGGGTCTTATTAAAAAGTAACAAATAAACACCGGCGGGCAGAGGATAAATTGGAAGTTTCGACTTATCGGACACTTAATGGAACGCGGGCATCCTGCCTGCGCTGCGTAACAACAAACTCTCAAAGCACAGGCAAGGATGCCTGTGTTCCACTACTGTCGTGTTACGGAGATGTAGTAGGCCTGTGTATTGTTGGGGTCGGGATTGTAGAACAGGGTCGCATCCAGCACACTGCGCGCCTGAACAACACCGGCGGCAGTCTTGTCATAGGCCTCAGCTTGAATCGCGTAGGTATAGGTAGAGGGGTCATTGGGATCAGCGGCGACGGTTTCAGTGGGACTCTCGAAGACCAGGTTATAGCGGCCGGAGCTGCCTGAGAGGGGTAGATTGTTCAGTTCAAAACTAATCTCAATAATCCCGCTGTTGTCGGGGCTGATAATCCACGCTCTGGCATGTTCCAGACCCGCCCAGGCCAGATAATCGGCTTCGTTACGGAGCCGGTAGTTTCGACCGCATTGCAGCGCCGCGTCGCTGCGGGCGATAAACCCCGACGAGATAACCGCAATGGCCATGACAATAAACAGCACGACCAGCATGGCCATACCGCGTCGTGAACGAGATTTACTTTGATATCGTTTCATCATATTTCCTAATGGAACACAGGCATCTTGCCTGTGCCGCGTAACAACAACTTCCCAAAGCGCAGGCAAGATGCCTGCGTTCCCTTAAAACTTTCGATGTTCGTCCGAAACCCGCAAGCGGGCATTGACACTGTGATTCTGTAATTGTCCGTTTTCCGTCACATCAAAGCTAACGGTGATAAACCGTGTATCAGGAGAATCCTCATTATAGGCAAAGCTGATATTTTTACAGTCGCTGTGTGTTTCATTGGCCCCAATTGTCAATGTATTTCCATCGGCGCCTCTGACAACCAATGTCACTTCATCCGCTGTTTTAAAACCATCGGCATTGTTATCATGCCACAGTTGGAAACCGTTCACGGCTGAAATTGTTACGCGGTTCGCTCGCCGGATCAGATCGGTCAGCCGCATTGACACCATCCGCAACTGCGCCTGCTCGCGTCCCATCTGATTGGTCACATTGTCAGCGGCGGTTGTCGCACCGGCCAGTGTAGCCACCGCGGCCAGAACGATTGAAGCGACCATCAGGTTCTTCATGGTTTAATTACCTATTCACTCACCAGCGTTGTAACGCGGGTCATTTCATTGCCCTGATACGCCACCGCAACCGTTACCAGCACCAAAGGCACGGATTTGACCGTCGCGTCCTGACAGGCAACGGAGCGGCTGAATCCCGTATAGATCGAATCGGTCAGGGTGCTGCCGGAACTATCCAGCATCGCGCCGTCGGCTTCGGTATAGTTGTTGTAACCGGTAGGTGCGTCCTCGATGATCGTATTGGGGTCTGCCAGCAGGACTTTTTCCATCAACTCCGAAGCTAAGTTAGCTGCTAAGCTCTGCCGTGCGCCTTCTTCCAGTACCGAAGCGGCATTGGCAAAGGGCAGCAAAACACCGGCCGCCGCTATCGCTAAAATAACCATCGCGATAGTGGCCTCGATGAGTGTAAACCCAAGATTTCTTGACTGTCTTTTCATAATAACATCCTTAGGCAACAGGCAGTTATCTACTGCCTTCTGGCTACTGGCTAATGCCTATCTAAAAAGCAAATTCGTCCCGGCGAAGGCAATTCCTCAATCGTCAATCGGAAATCGACAATCCAAAAGAAGCCGGCCCGCCCCCCGGAAAACCCAGGAGCCGACCGGCTGTTTAATGCTTTAGCATATCAAATTAACACTACAGTGCATCGCCAGAAGCCACAAGATCATCATCTACAGCCGTAGTAGCATCTGATACAGCAATGTAAATGTCACCATCAGCTTCTAAAACCCAACCAACACCCACTGCATCTGCAGCCGCAACTGTCTGTGAGTCATTCCAGGGATTGGCGGGAACCTGTTGAATGTAAGGACCAACCTCATTACCACTGTCATCGCCGACGGCGTGAGCAGATGTAGGTTCGGTTTCGCCGGTCATTTGAGCTACAAAGTTCGCTACTGTAGGAGGTGTGTCATTGTGCTGAATCTTGAACAACTGAATCTGCGACCGCAGACTCGCCAAAGAAGTCCGACCACTGCTGAGTTTTGACTGCGTGCTTGCGTCACTGAACTGAGGAATGACGATAGCTGCCAAAATACCCAGGATGACGACGACGATCAGAATTTCTACTAATGTGAATCCTTTTTTGTTTCTCATGTTACTACCCTTTC
>NBLM01000054.1 GCA_002084585.1 Planctomycetales bacterium 4572_13
AGGAGCGACCCATGACGACTAAACACCGCGCCTATGCCTTAACCGAGATGCTGATTATTATTGCAGCGCTGGTGGTGGTTATGGCTCTGTCAGCCAAACCCCTTCGAATGATGATGACCGAGATACCCCGATCCGGCAGAATCTATCAGACACAAAACACAACGGCCAAGGTAATGAAACAACTCAAGGATGATATTGAAAAATCCCGCCGGATTGTAGATTTACAAGACAATCTGCTGACCCTTGAACATCAAGACGGCCGGATAAGATATACCTTTTCAGACGGTCAAATATCGCGACAGGTCTCCGGCAATGATTCAGAATCGACATGGACCCTGCCCCATGTGAAGATGAATACGCTGCTTTGGGAAAATGATGATGGACCCTATGCCGTTGAGATTACAACCTGGAATCAGCAAACCGGCACCGGCAGGCAGCAAATCCGGCTAAAACAATCGTTCGTGTATTTTCAAAAAGGATTCAACCAGAGATAATGAGACGAAAACATAATAAAAAAGGGTTTATCTTATTACTGGTTGTGGCGTTACTTCCGCTGATCGGGATGGTGTCGGTCGTCCTGACGGCCAACAGCAGGCAATTATTAACACAGTCCCGGCGACTGGCCGTTAAAACACACGCACAACTTGCGTGCGAAAGCGGCATGGCATGGATTGAAAATAACACCAAAAAATCGCTGACAAATAATCACCCTGTTATTTTACAGATCGACCACAAAGATAAAACCATTACCTGTACTATTGAACTAATTTCTCCCGGACGGGCCGAAGATAAACGATTTTCCTATGAGCACCCTTGTCAATTTATATCAAAACGCTAACAGGATTCAGGAGTAAATAAAAATGAAAACACCATCGAAAAACAGAAACGGTTTCACATTGATCGAGTTGCTCGTCGTCATCTCCATCATCGCCATGCTGTTGGCGATTCTGATGCCGGCATTGTCAAAAGTAAGGAAACAGGCACGACGAGTGGTCTGCATGTCTAACTTGTCCCAGTGGGGCTTGATATTTACGCTGTACACCGAGGACCACGACGGCCATTTCTTCGCCGGTCATTATGACTACACCGACCCCAACGGCGTAAGCTATACAAGCAGTAACTCCGATTTATGGCCGTATGTCTTGAAGTCCTATTACCAGTCGCCGAAACTGAAGTTCTGCCCGTCCGCAAGACAATCTCGCTCGGGCAGATATAGATCGCGATCAACATGGTCAGTATGGGGCGACAAAGTCGATGAAATCTTCTCCGGTAGTTACGGCCTCAACGGGTGGGTGGGCGATACTCCCCAAGAAGTCCTGCAAACCGAAGGACACGACACCGCTAATAGTTGGCGAACGATGGACTTTTCCAACTCTGGGAAAATACCCCTGATGGCCGATGCGCTCTGGTTTACCAGCCGACCGGAATCCTCCGATCTTCCGCCGGAAACAGAAGGGCAACTTGATATGAAGAGTCGTTCCGGCAGCAGTAAGCCAAGTGATCCCGCGATAAAACCACCAGGCAGAGGCGGCTCAATACCTGAACCACCAGACGATATGTGGCCAACAGACCCTTCCAACCACATGCGGCGATTTACGGTAAATCGGCACGACGAAAAGCTGAATGTCCTGTTTATGGATGGAATGATCAAAACCGTCAGCCCAAAAGAACTGTGGCGGCTGAAATGGCACAAAAACTATGATACCTCGGCCCCCCTGCCCCAATGGCCCCAATGGATGAGTTCATTCAAAGAGCCGGACTAATCACAAGGCAGCCATGTATCATCATTCAGATCGATCGGCCTCCATCGACGCATAAAATCTGTCCGGTGATGTAGTCATTGTTCAGCAGGAATTCGATCGTTCGGGTGATGTCTTTGGGGTTGCCAAATCGCCCTGCGGGGATCATTTTGATTTGTTTTTGTTCTTCGGTGGGGTCCATCTTGCCGGGCCATGTTACAATCCCGGGGGCAATGGCGTTGACGGTAGCCGCCGGAGCCAGTTCTTTCGCCAGCGACTTTGTCAGCCCGATCAGCCCTGCCCGCGATGCTGAGTATGGCCCGTATTCAGCCCATGGCTTAACGCCTGCGACATCGACAAGATTAATAATCGCCGCAAGTGTTTCCTGTTCCTTTTGAAAGTTGGGTTCGGCGTGTTTCAGATATTTCACGAATTCGTTGCAAAGATGCATCGGGGCCGCAAGATTCACCGCCAAAACCTCCGAAACCTCTGATTCGCCAAAGGTTCCGATGGGTTGTCTGGCAAAGATGGATGCGGAATTAACGACCCCCCGCACCGGTCCCAATTTCTGCGCCTCGGCCATCAGCAGTGCCGCGGTATCGGCAGAAGCCAAATCCGCCTCCACAGCAACGGCTTTTCGCCCCAGCGACCGAATTGCGGCGACAGTTTTCTCCGCCGCGGCTTTATTGGTATGGTAATGACATAGACAGTCGGCCCCCATCCGCCCAAGACACAGGGCAATCGCCGCGCCCAACTGGCCGCTGGTACCGGTGATGATCACTGTTTTTTCAACAATATTCATAAAAAACTGTAAAGAACCACGAATTAATACGAATTTTCTTGGGGCGGTCGAGCCGCAACCAAAAAAGAATAAAACCACAGATTACGCCGATTTCACAGATTTTTTTAGACAGGATTAACAGGATTTATAAAAGCTGATGATACCGATTCGCCCCCCTTTTCGCAGGCATACAGGGGCTATTTCCAGCAACTTTTTCAACGAACCCATTTCATCGTTTACCAATATCCGCAAGGTCTGAAAAGTTCTTGCTGCCGGATGCGATGCGCCGAATTTTGTGTTCTTTTGCTTCTTTTTCCATGTGCGTTCGGTCAGCCCCTTAGCGTTGAGAACCAACTGCACCAACTGCGACACGGTTGTAATCGCATTCACGCGACCCTGATTAACGATCCACTCGGCAATCCTGTCATGATCCGGCTCGTCGGAAAGCTCCCACAGGGATTTTGACAATTCCTCTTTGGGCAGCGACATCAGCAAGTCCGCTCCTGTCGTGGTCAGCCGCTTATCCATCCGCATATCCAGCGGGCCGTCGCTTTTATAGCTGATGCCCCGTGCGGCGTTATCCACCTGCATACTCGAAACACCCAAATCCGCAAAGATAATATCGCAACCATCGAGCTGTTCGGCTTTAAGTACCTCGGTTAACTGGCTGAAATTTTTATGATGAAAACTTTTTTTCGCGGCAATTTTCCCCAGCCGGCGTTGTGCCTTCTCTAACTCTCCACCATCCATATCCAGCCCGACAAGCCGGCCATCAGAGCCGATTTTTTTGGCAAAGCCAACCGTATGCCCCCCATAGCCCAGCGTACAGTCAACAACAATCTCCCCAAGCTGGGGTTTAAGAATCGCCAGCACCTCCTCCAGCAAAACCGGAACATGCATCCCCGGATCCGTCTTTCCCTTTGCGCGAAGTTTATGAGATGCACCTCTCACCCCCACACCTCTATTATTTCTGTTTTTACTATTCAAAACAAATAACCCCACAAGCACAAAAATACCTATATTTGGTATAAGACCACAGTAGAAGATACCCTATAACAAACAGTCTGACAAGACAGAAATTCCTTGCAGGGTTGGATTTGGGTGATACAATGCCCTTTAATTATCATTGTTTAAGGGAAAGTCATGGCTCTACTGAATGTGAATATCGATCATGTGGCGACGGTTCGTCAGGCGCGGCAGACGGATGAACCGGATCCGGTCTGGGCGGCAGTGCAGTGTGAGTTGGCCGGAGCCAACGGGATTACCGTTCACCTGCGGCAGGATCGGCGGCATATCAACGACCGCGATGTGCGGCTTCTAAAAGAAACCGTCGCCTGCAAACTCAACTTGGAAATGTCCATGGCCGAGCCGATTGTCAAGATCGCCGAAAAAATCCGACCCGACCAGATCACACTCGTACCGGAAAATCGGGCCGAGCTAACCACCGAGGGCGGGCTGGATTGTGCCAAATTCCAAAAACGACTGGCTGCCATCACCAAACGAATGCACAAAAAAGGGATTCTGGTAAGCACCTTTATCATTCCCGACGAAAAACAGATCGCCGCAACGGCCGAGGCGGGCTGCGATGCGATTGAATTACATACGGGTATGTACGCCAATGCGACCAAAGACAAGCAAATCGAAAAACGGCTCAACGAACTCCGCGACGGCCGGGACATCGCAATGGCCGCCGGCCTGATCGTTCACGCCGGACACGGGCTGACCTATCGCAACATCGGTCCCGTCGCTGGCATTGAGGGCTTGTGTGAGTTTAACATCGGCCACAGCATTGTTTCACGCGCGGTTCTGGTCGGTATCGGCGAAGCCACCAAAGAAATGAAGACATTAATCGAAACATAAAACGGAGATTTTATAATGTTCAGCGGTACGCTCGTAGCTTTAATTACCCCGTTTTCGGACGGGCAGGTCGATTACGAAACACTCACCGAACTGGTCGAGTTCCACCTTGAAAGCGGCATCGACGGCATCGTTCCTGTCGGCACCACCGGCGAATCGCCCACGCTCGACAATGAAGAACATAAGCGCGTCATCGAATGCGTTGTCAAAGCCGTAGCCGGACAGGTTCCGGTCATCGCGGGGACCGGCTCCAACAGCACCGCCGAAGCGATTGAAATGACGGCCTTTGCCAAAAAAATCGGCGCCGACGCCTCTCTGCAGGTCGCCCCCTACTACAACAAGCCCACACAGGAGGGCTTCTACCAGCATTTCAAAGCCGTGGCCGATGAAGTGGATATCCCGATTGTGCTTTATAATATCCCCGGCCGCTGCGGGGGCAGCGGCCTGACCGCTGAAACAGTCGCACGATTGGCCGAACACGAAAACATTGTCGCCGTCAAAGAAGCCACCGGCAAGTTGGATATGGCCAGTGAAATCGCAATGTTAAGCGATATTACCATCTTGTCCGGCGATGATTCGCTGACGCTGCCGCTGGCATCGGTTGGCGGAAAAGGTGTCATCAGCGTCGTGGCCAATATCGTCCCGGCAGATGTTAAAGCGATGACCGATCTGATTCTCGAAGGCGATCTGGTTTCAGCCCGTAAATGGCATCGTAAACTCTTTACACTATCCAAAAACATGCTGTCGCTGGCGACGAACCCTATTCCCATCAAGGCGGCGATGGCAATGTTGAATATGGCCTCGGACGAAATGCGGCTGCCAATGACAGAACTGGATGAATCGCAGGCAACCATCCTAAGAAAAGCCCTGAAGGATTACGGCCTCCTGACATAAGGCCGCTCTTGGAAAGTCAGTACATCTTCGGCTCCGCATGCACCATCACATTGATCGGTTGGGTCATTCGGTTATGGAGGGATTGTTCGAGGGAATCGGCTATTTCATGCGCTTCGGTGATGTTCAAGCCGGGATCAACCAGAATATGCAGATCAATGAATATTTCACGACCCAGCGTGCGGGTGCGGAGTTTGTGCCAATCCAAAATGCACTTTTCGGAAGCGATAATCTTTTCGATCTGTTTAACGGTCCTTTGATCGACTGCCCGCTCTGTCAATTCATTCAGACAGCCGCTGAACACTTTGACAGCCACTAAGATAATCATCATCCCCACCGCGATCGCCGCGATCTGGTCGCCATGAGGATAACCAAACATGACGGCAGCCGCACCAATCAGCACCGCCATCGAACTCAGCGCATCAGAGCGATGATGCCAGGCATTGGCATAGAGAGCGGTGCTGTGAGTCCTCTTTGCAACATTGCGTGTCCAGCGATAAATAAACTCTTTCGAGATGACCGAAACAAGCGAAACCAAGATCATCGCGATACCCAAAAATGGCAGACGCTCCCTCGATCCCGGCAAACGGGCGATCTGCATACTGGCCTTGGAAATCATCACACAACCGATGACAAGCAGAATAAATGCAACCAATGCGGCGGAAAAAGTTTCAATGCGCCCATGGCCGTAGGGATGTTCATGGTCGGCCTCTTTAGAGCCGAAATGAACCCCCACCAGCACCGCCGCATCCGTCGCCAAATCCGACAGAGAATGGAAACCATCGGTCAACAGTGCGATGGAACCGACGAGCGAACCAAAGACAATTTTCAGAACAGACAAGCTGACATTAACCGCCATGCCAACGAAAGTAACCTGTTGAATACTCTTATTCTGTGATTGTAATGACTTGCTCATGATTTTAGAATGTCAAGCCGAATCGTTTCGATTGTGTCCAGATACTTTTTTACGACGGCAGGATCCTTCGTTTCGACAATAATTCGCATGATCGGCTCGGTATTACTGGTGCGAATATGGATCCATCCGTCGGGAAAATCAAATCGGCACCCGTCGCTGGTATTGAGTTTCGCGTCCGGAAAAGCGGCCTTTGTTTTTTCAATGATCGCCGCGGCCTGTTCTTTGTCGGCGGGGTATTTGTTTTTTTGCATTGTATAGCCGCCAAGCTCGCCGGCAAGTTGCGAAACCGTCTTGCCCGTCTCAGTCAAAAGCTCCAGCACCAGAGCCATCCCGACCAAGCTATCACGGATCGGCCCGACCCGCAGGTCAATAATGCCGCCATTTCCCTCACCGCCGATGACGCAGTTATGCTCAATCATCGCGTTGGCCACATTGGCCTCTCCGACCGCGGTGCGAATGACCTCACAGCCCACTTTGGCGGCAATGTCGTCAATCATTCGCGAAGTGGACAGATTCGCCGCGGCAGGGCCTTGCATCTTTGAGAAAACGAGCTGCGCGACAAGTGCCAGCGTGAACTCCTCACCGATATAATCGCCCTTTTCGTCCACAATCGCCAAACGGTCCGCATCAGGATCCTGAGCAAAACCTGCAACCGCCCCGCTATCGGCAACCTGCTGACAAAGCGTTGTCAGATTTTCTGCTGTCGGCTCCGGCGTATGCGCAAAAATACCGGTCGGTTCAACATTCATCGGAACCACCTCACAGCCCAAGGCCTCCAGCAACATCAGTCCTTCGACTCCGCCCGCACCATTGACACTGTCCAGAACGACCCTAAACTTCTTTGGGCGGATTTTGTCTTTATCAACAATCGCTAAAACTTTATCAAGATGCACCTGATTTGCATGCGTATCCAGCTTTGATATACCACAGCCCAGCGCATCAACAAAATCAAAACGAGCATCACGATAGGCCTGAATAATCTGTTCAGCCATTTCTTTCGGCGGCGCAATACCGTTTTCAAGAAGCAACTTGATACCATTATAAGGAGTTGGGTTGTGACTGGCGGTAATCACAATGCCGCCAGCACACTTCAAGTGCCGAAGCATCACGCCAACCGCAGGTGTTGAACAAATCCCCAGATCAACCACATCGATCCCAACGGCTGTCAAACCGGCGGCCACCGCTGAAAAGATCATCACCCCCGATGGACGAGAATCCCGTCCGATGGCCACGGATAGTTTTTCCTGACCTGTATGGCGTTTTTTCAAGAATGTGCCGAACGCGCTTCCGTAGCCGGTTGCGGTTTCGGGAAAAAGATTTTTCCCGATCAGTCCCCGCATCCCACTAATGCTGATAATCAGTTCCTGCGACATCGTTTGCATCCTCAATGTTTAGGGCATAGATCTTGTTTTTTCTAAAATAGTCGTTAAATTGTTTACGACCTTATCGACCTGCGGTTCTTTTAATACAAGAATTTCCTTGAGCGCCTGACCAATGTGCGGCAGATAAATCTCAATGTAGCTTCGTTTGATAAGTTCATCCTTAATCCGCTTTTGTTTGCGTACATGCATACCGAGTTTGCGGCCGCACTCCTGAATCGCCAGCTTCAATTCCTTGATGATTTCAGGATAATGGGCTACGGCCTCCTTGCTCTCAGAGGTAAATGGAACCCACACAGAGGCGATATGCAGCATTAACATCATTGAACCACTTGGCAACGCCCCACGGCTTTGGCTTAGGCCGTACCCTCGCCAGTTGACCTCCAGTGCCGCCTTGTGTGTGGCGCATCCGGATTGCTGGTACAGCAACGGAACCCGATTCGCAAACCGGACCAGACGCATGAGCGACTCTTTTTCATCCTCTTTTTTGTCTTTGCTGTCGCTTTTGCAACCAAACGCAAGAGCCGCCTCTACGACAAATGGATTGCCGCGATAAACAGACGGTTTCCGCGTGCAGCTTGCATAAAAATCCGCTTCCACCACTCGCGACAGACCCTCGATCATTTTCTCTTCACCAATCGGCCCAATACAATCCGTTGGCGGCGGCATGATCTTTGTCGAATTAATGGCTTCGTGAAGCCGTTCGGTTTCTTTGAGTGTTATCTTAACAGGTTCTGAACTGGCCGTAAGCTTCGCTTTTTTGATAATTTTAGCACTCAACGGCTGGCTGACTCGTGAAAATTCATTCCTTAAAAATTTTCCCACCGTTTTACTTTGGCTCTCTCTGGCCATCTTGAATAGTACGCCCAACTCCACACCATACGGATGCGGCTTAATCTCGACCGGCATAAATGGCAGATCCTCCGACTGACGAGCGTACTCGTGTACTTCGCCGCCGGGGGCGTGATAGGTAATCGTTGTGTGCGGATTGGCCATCGCCGTTTGTGAAATGTATTCATCAACACTTCGTTTGCCCTTGAGATACTTACCTTCCAGCGTAATGCTTACGCTCGTTCCTGTCGGCAGTTCAAATTCACACTCCTCGTCGCTGATAACTTCGGGACGATTTTTCACCGTGTCAATCTGGACATGATAGTGCCGAGCCGGACTCTTGGCATTGATCCGCGTGATGATCTGTACGGGTTCGCCGGTCGTCAGCAAACCGTACATCCCGGCGGCACTGATGCCGATACCCTGCTGGCCGCGACTCATCTTGAGCGTATGGAATTTGCTGCCATAAAGCAACCGGGCAAAGATATTGGGAACCTGCTTGGCCACAATACCGGGGCCATTATCCCGAACGGTCAAAATAAATTTGTTGTCCGTATCCGCAACCGGCTTGATAACAATCATCAAATCGGGCAGAATATGCGCCTCTTCACAGGCATCCAGTGAATTGTCCACCGCCTCTTTAACCGCCGTAAGCAGTGCCTTTCGAGGATTGTCAAAGCCCAGCAAATGGCGGTTTTTAGCAAAAAACTCACTGACACTGATATCACGCTGCTTGGCCGCCATCGACTCGGCGGTCGCTGCAACGGATTTTCGGGATCGCTTTTTCTTAACAGAGACCTCGGCGGCCTTCATAGTCATTTTGATTTCTTTGCCATGAACCGCCTTTTTCGATGCTTTGGTGATTTTTTTGACGCCTTTACTCGCCGGTACCGAGTTTCCGTCGAAATCAAAATTCATTTGGGTTTCATCCGTTTTTTTACGGCCCGCCATTCCATTGACTCCTCAATACGCTATTGAAGCTTGCAAACATAGATTTCATTAACAAAGTCTAAACCTGCTAATTCTGCCGCGGCCTTTTCACTAGGTGTTTTGTCCAAACTGACAGCCAGGATCGCCTTTCCACCCTGATACTCATGGCCAACGCCCATTGTATTCATATTGATTCCGTGATTGCCGAAAACCTTACCAACAGAACCGATAACGCCGGGCTTATCATCATTAAAGATAATCACCATTGTATCTTCCGGGGTCACTTCAATACCGAAACTATCAATACCAATAATCCGCAATAAACTGTCACCGAAAACAGTTCCGCGAATGGTGCGTGTTACTTTGTCCGTCTTAACCGTTGCGGCAAAGCTGGATTCGAGGTCTTTGATTTGGTCATTCTTGGTCTGGTCAATACTGATGCCGCGATGTTTTGCCAATACCGGCGCGTTCACCATATTGACAACCGTGTCAAAGTGCGGTTGCAGAAGACCAATCGTAAATGCTGTCGCAACCGTATCTACAGGTTTTTCGGCAATCGAACCGCGAAATTCAATGTTAATGCTCTTGATATGTCCCGGAGCCAGCGTACTCATAACGGTCCCAATGCGTTTGGCCAATTCCGCATAACGAACAACAACGGGGGAAACGCCGCCTCCGGATGCAGGCGCATTCAGTGCATTGCAGACCGGGCCGCCCTTGATTGCATCGCATAAAATCTTCGCCGCTTCGACGGCCACTTCAATCTGGGCCTCTTCCGTACTGGCACCCAGATGCGGCGTGACCAGACAGGTCGGGCAATCCGCGAATCCGTTGTTTTTGGGGGGTTCTTCGGTGAATACATCCAATGCCGCACCGGCAATGGTACCTGCATTCAAGGCATTGTATAAATCGGCCTCGTTAATAATTCCGCCTCGTGCGCAATTGACAATCCGGCAAGTCGATTTCATCGTCTTCAGTTCTTTGGCCGAAATCATATCGACCGTCTGATCGTTTCGCGGAATATGCAGTGAAATATAATCCGATTCTCTGTAAATCCGTTCAATCTCTTCGGTCACATCAATTCCCAATTGTTCGGCTTCTTTCGGAACCGCAAACGGATCAAAGCCGATAACTTTCATATCAAACCCAAGGGCCATCTTCACAACGGACATCCCAATCCGACCCAGTCCAATCACGCCAAGAACTTTGTTATTGAGCTGGTTGCCGGTGTATTTCTTGCGGTCCCATGCCCCTTCTTTGAGACTGTTGCAGGCCGGAACAACATTCCGACTCAGTGCCAGCATAAGTGCCATCGTATGCTCGGCAGCACTGAGCGTATTACCACCGGGAGTGTTCATCACCAGCACACCCTTTTGCGTGGCGGCCGGGATGTCAATGTTATCGACACCTACACCAGCGCGAGCAATACCCTTGAGTTTGCCGGAATTCTCCAGCACTTTCGGCGTGACTGTAGTAGCGCTTCGTATGATCAGACCCTCATAGTCACCGATAATTTTAGACAGTTCGTCCTCGCTGATACCCAGATTGACAACCGCTTCAAAATCATCCATCGAATTGATTAGTAATAATATTTTCCGCATTAAACCCCGCTTTTTCGGTCAGGTACAACTGAAATGCCGTAATCAACTTCTCCTGAACATCAAAGTCAGCGTTGGCTGAACGAGGACATTCAACCCAAATAAACACCTTGCGGTCCTGCTGGCCTTTCAGATCATAGGCGGGAGGGATTTTTTTCTCATAGGGGCCGCTGCTCAACAAAAATGCGAGAGCCGTGCAACCCGATGCTATAAAAAGGGTACACAAAAGCACCGCAACAACTGCCGTTATTCGAGAGATTGAACAAACAAAATGTTTAGTCTTCTTAATTTCCAAGAATTGTCCTAATCAAATTCACCATCCAGCCGGTTAAAATCACAACACAGGCAACTGCTAACAGGACACCAACACCTATTGAGCTGGAAATGCGTTGCAGAAGTCGTGAATTTACCCCAAAAACAGCACGATGTAAAGCAAAAATCGCTACCAACGACAAAACGATGCAAAAAAACGCGGCCGCTGGCTGGATTTTGAAAGCTTGCAGGAACTGCCCTGCTGCAAACACCTCAGCGGCATGTGTCCACCCGCACCCGGGGCAGGGCAGGGAAAACCGCTGTTTGAATCCGCAAACACCAAACCAGTAGCTCATGTTTATAGCCCCATTTGACGAAGCCCGCAGAAAGCAAAAAACCGTAATGATCGCAAAAAAAACACCTGCGGCCACAAGCCGTGCCGGTAGCGATAGTTTTCGATTTTTACTATTTGTCGTTTGGTATTCCGTCATTATCCCGCTACAATAGGTTTCGCTAAACAACTTGTCAAGACGGAAAGAAAGGATCTCTATGTCGCTATCACACACGGAGTTGAGTAAAATGCTGGAAACCGCAGTCGTAGCCGCCCGGATGGCCGGGCAGCGGGCCATGGAAGAATTGTGTTACACTCACACTTCTGTCAAAAACGGAAATGAAATCGTTACCCAAGCCGACCCGATCTGTCAGAAAATCATCATCGATCGAATCCAGGAAACTTATCCGGAACACGGGTTTATCGGTGAGGAAGGACAAGACGGCAATTTATTGAGTATCCCGCCGCGATCAGGAGAGCCAATCTGGTGGGTCATCGATCCCATCGACGGAACCAACAACTTTGCCAATGGAATGCTCTGTTTTTCGGTCAGCATCGCGGCTATGCTGGACGGGAAGCCCCTTGTTGGTGTCATTTTTGAACCGGCTACCGATTCGATGTACGCCGCCGCGGTGGATATGGATGCGGCTTTGAATGGTTCGCGGATTACCGTAAATGACGACGAAATAGAAAGATTTTCCAGTTTTGGGGTGGACAGCCACCCGATGCCGTCAATTGAGGCCGGAAAACAAAAAATAATGGCCCAAACGCGATACCGCTGTCTTGGCTCAACAGCACTGCATCTGGCCTATGTAGCCAGAGGCGCGATGATCGGAACAGTAAGCCCGGCGGCCAAACTATGGGACATCGCAGCGGGAATGATTCTCGTCGAACGGGCGGGCGGAATCGTAACGGATACCCAGGGGGATCCCCTACTGCCGGTGGATTTGGAAAAATACAATGCTGAACTACTTCCAACACTGGCGACCAATCAGACAATTCACAGCCATGTATTGGAAATCTTTGCAAAAAAATAGTTGTTTTTTGAAAAAAAAGTGAAACAATCGCTGTGATCAAGCATCTTATCACTACAGCCAAGCGTTTTAATTGTTGATAACTGAAAATTCAAGAATAGGAGAAGAAAATGAACATCCGGACCTTTCAGCCCTTAGGAATTATCATTTTTTCATTAGTCGTTGCGTTGTGCGCATCGCCAGTCGTCCACGGTGCCAATGATGACGCCCTTTTGAATATGCTCCCTGGTGATTGCATGTTCTGTGTGCGAGTCAATAACTTTAACGAGTCGCTGGGCAAACTGGACAGCTATCTGGCCGGTGCTTCACCGATCCCGGTGAGTTTGGCAATGATGGCCAATATGCAGTTGGGTGCAGCAATCGGGGATCCGATGCTGACCGGAATTGACCAAGGTGGAGATTTTGCCATTTTCGCTCTTTTTCCTGAAACAGAAAAAAAAGGGCCAGCAAGAGGGATATTAGTACCGGTTAATGATTATAGTGAATTTGTCAAAACAAATCCCAATTGCACTGTAAAAGAGGATGGCACAACATTGCTCAGTTCTCCTAACTCACCGCTTGGAGGCCTTTTGTTGTCACCAGTAGGCAATAAATATGCATTAGCCACTATTGACGATACATTTGTTGCGCCTCTTAAAAAAGCCCTCGCAAGTGAATCAAAACTGTCAAAACATCTAAGTTCTGACCAGACCAAAGATGCCGCAACGGCTCCTGTGTGGGCGTATGTCAATCTTGCAAAGCTCTATGATAAATACAACAAGGATGCTCTGGCCATGCTTGAAATGAGCCAGCAGGAAATCGCCAAAACTGGCGGCGGAATGGACGAGATGATGGGTTTTCAGTTCAAAATGCTCGCTGCCGCATTCAAAGAGTTCGCCGGTGAAGCGGACTCGGCAACCATCGCCTTAACACCTGAACCCACTATCCTCAGCGTTGATGTCGCCCTACAGGCAAAGGATGGCACAGACCTATCTAAAATGCTGGTCGCTGGCCAAAACACAAACGGTTATACACTCAGTCGCTATCTCGATAGCAACGACACTGTTAACGGTCTGATGAAGATAAACCGCCCCTTTATGCAAAAGTTCTATGACAAGATGTTTGACATCATGGAGGCGGCGACAGATGAATCATCCTCCAAAGAACAAACGGCCAAAATGAAGTCTCTGACCCAAAAAATGATTGCGGCAATGGGGGATGAAGTCTCCATTTCCTATTCCTACGCCGGTGGAATGCCGCCATTTAAGCTGCAGGAAGTGGTCGAGATCAAAGACGCTACCGGGATGAGAGCCATGATGACCGAGGGACTGGACTATGCCAACACGCTGTACAAAGACATGGGAATCCCGGCCGAATTGAAATATGAGCAGGGTACTTCAACCTATAAGGATGCGACAATCGACACCATTTCGATTTTATTCGCTGATCCCGACGACCCTAACGATGTGATGCAAAAAGAAATCAAGAAAATATACGGCGACGACTTTAAGTATTATATGGCACAAACCAGCGACAAGTTTTATATAACGATGGGGCCGGACAGCGAACAAACGCTGAAAGCCCTGATCGACCAGCCCGCTTCGGCATCGGCTCCATCCGGGGATATCAAGATCGCGATGGACGCCCTGCAAAATACACCATACAATGACTTTGTTTGCAGCGTGAATATCATCAAGCTATGGAAGGGCATGGCTGTAATGATGCAGGCAATGGAGCCGGATATGAATATGTTCGACTTTATGAAAGAAGACATCCGATCGCAAAGTTGTTTAATTATGGGTGGAACGGTTTCCGACGGCAGCGCATCCGTTCGACTGGCCCTTCCTAAGCAACATCTGATAGAAGTTGTTGCTGCGGTAATGAAAGTCCAGCAGGAAATAATGCAGCACCAGCAAGCAAATATGGAACCGCCTGTCCGGGTAGCCCCGAAGAACCCCTTTCAATCGTGGGTTGGCAAACCGGCACCGGAGTTAAAAATGGTTGATTTAGATGGTAAAACCCATCGCGTTTCACGGCTGAAAGGCAAAAAAGTTATACTGGATTTCTGGGCGACATGGTGTCCGCCCTGTAAAAAGGCCATCCCAGATCTCATTGAACTGGCCGGGAACGGCAACTCGAATTTGGTGATACTGGGACTGTCTAATGAAGCAACCGACATACTCACTCCGTTTGCCAAAGAGGCAAAAATAAATTATCCGATTATTGCCTATAATGATAAGGATGTACCCGCCCCTTATAACAAGGTTACGGCCATTCCAACGCTGTTTCTGATTGATTCCGAAGGAATCATCCAGGATGTGCTTACCGGATACCACAAAGCGGAAGAACTTCGGTCCCGACTGAAAGAAATCAAGTAAAATTTCGATAACAGAAAGTAAATATTGCCAATAAAACCAGATTCAGGAGAACGCCATGAAAACAAAAAGCATTATCTGGACACTTGTCGCCACCAATACGATCGCCATTTTTGTCATCCTAATCGTTCTTATTGCATTGAAGAAGCCGCAGAGCCAAAGCACACCAACAGCCGCCCCGACCGTGCCTGTTGAGACGCCAACAACTCCCACACAACCGGAAACAAATACCCAATCCAACATCGCACAGGCGATCTTAAAAGATGTCCTCCAGACAACCGATTCGCTTTATGACCAAACCCTGCTTGCATACAAAATGAAAATCAATCAGGAACCGCCCTACTGGGGAAAGCACATTGTCGGTTATGCGGATGCTAAAGAGGGACGGTATCCTGAAGCCATTGACAAACTTCAGCGGAGGTTGCAGACCGCTCCGAATGATCTGGAAAATCGCTACACACTCGCCTGGACCTATGCCAAAAGGCAGGACTATACGCAGGCCGAGCAAATCTGCAATCAATGTCTCCAAATTGACCCTAAGTTTTCCAGAGCCGCCCTGATGAAAGGGTGGATCAAACTTCAACAGGGAGATGCGGCGGCGGCAATGGCCGTTTGCCAACGGGCTTTGGAGGACACCCCTGAAGCAGCGGGGCTACATTACGGCATGGGACGGCTCTATGCACTTGACGGTAAGTACGACCAGGCCATTGCTTCTTACACCGAAGCGGCCCGCCTTAAACCGGATGCGGCGGAACTCTATCTGCACATGGGGCTTGTTTACGAACGGGCCGAGCAGGTTGTCAAGGCACAGGAGGCCTTCCGAAAGGCCATTGAGCTAAATGAGAATTATGCGGCAGCGTATCTTCTGATGGGCGTTTCGCTGGATAAAGCCAGCCGGCATGACGAAGCCGCCACGGCTTATCAAAAAGCGATGGTTCACCAGCCCGTTTTCCCGGAAGCACAACTGTTTATGGGACTCCAGTCGCTTCGTCTGAAAGATGACCAGACAGCGGCTCGGTATTTCACTCAGGCCCTGTCGATGAAACCGGATTACCCACAAGCTCATCTCGGGCTGGGACTTGCTTATATGGTGTCAGAACAATTCGAAAAAGCAAAAAAAGAGTTGGAGCTATTAGCCACTCTGAACCCGGAGATGATGGAAAAGCTCGGTGTTATTATTCAAACCCATGTGTCCGGTCAACAGTAGGATTGCCGAAACCATATATGCAAGTAAGTTCCCATTCAACCGATGAACGCTATATGCGAATGGCAATCGACCAGGCGTACATTGCCGAAGAAAATGGTGATGTGCCGATCGGGTGCGTCATTGTTCACGAAGGTCGCGTTATCGCCAAAGCATATAACCAACGGGAGCAACTGCACGACCCGACCGCCCACGCAGAAATCGTCGCCCTAACGCAGGCGGCTGAATTCATTGGCAACTGGCGACTGCATGGATGCACTCTCTTCGTTACACTGGAACCGTGTCCGATGTGCGCCGGGGCCTTGGTGCTGGGGCGGTTGGATCGGGTGGTTTATGGCATCGACGACCCTAAAACCGGAGCAGTCAAGTCGCTTTACAATATCGTCGAAGACCCGCGACTCAATCATCAATTGGAAGTAACCTCCGGCGTGATGCAGGACGAATGCAAAAGGCAGATTCAGGCCTTTTTTCAACGGCGCAGGGAGGAAAATTCAAACGCAGAAAAGCCACCGCAATAAACAGAACCCCCGGAACAATTCGGTACTAAGAAATAACCTCATGCGGCCGAAGAATATAAACCCTGCCCTTTCCAGCTTGTTTGGCCGCATAAAGGGCCTGATCGGTCATCTTTGCAACATCCCCGGCACTGCTTTCGCCATCATACTGCCCAACTCCCAAGCTGATGGATAGGGGAATTTTGTGCTGTTCCCACAACATCGGCGTTCCAGTGGTCATATTAATCATTCGTTCGGCAACAACAGCGGCATCGTCCAGCGAGGTATTAGGAAGAATCACCGAAAATTCGTCTCCGCCATAGCGGGCCGCGATGTCAATCTGACGAATACAGGCGCTAATTCGTCGGGCAACCTGCTTGATCGCCATATCACCGGCCCGATGGCCGTAATTATCATTAATGGGCTTGAGATTATCGATGTCAATCATAATGACAGAAAGCCCATTGCCATATCGCTGGGTACGGCGAAGTTCGATTTCCAATGTCTCATAGAACATCCGGTGGTTCAGCATCCCCGTTAAACCATCCGTCTTGGCCTGTTGCTGAGTTTTTTCAAACAAGCTGACATTTCCTATGGAAGCACCGATCAACTGGCGGAACAGTTCCACCACCGCGATATCGTCTTTAGTAAACGCCGCCCCATTCTTTTTTTCGCTCATATTTAAAGCACCAACGACCCGACCATAACAGATCAGCGGTGCAATGATACAGGCCTTTGTCTGATAGTTCTGTGAAAAGAAACGCTGCGTGTTGTGAATGTTCGGTGCCTTATGTGACTCTACATCGTCGATAATCAGCAATTCCTTGCTACGAACCGCCGCAACCATTGGTGAGGGGGGATTTTGGTTCAGAGAGACGATGTTATTTATCGAAAAGGGATGATTGTTATTCTCCAAGTGAAGGATGTCGCTGCTTTCGTCAAGAATGTATAAAGATACGAGTTTGGCGCCAATCAATTTCGGAATCTCGTGGACACATATTTCGGCGATCCGTTTGACATCCAGACAATTAATCTTCTTCGCAAGCGGTGTAATAACATCCAACCGACAATTACCGGCAGAACATCCTCCTGGAACCTGACCCGGCTCTGATTTTATTTTTTTACTCATCGCTTGGCACCGTTTTGAATTATTCTTATAAATAATACCATATAATCGATTTGATGTACCGAAAATCACTTTTTGTATATCGGAAGAAAATACAGACAATTTAACCAGCTTTCGCGATTTTAGCGTAAATTCCTCTGAAAATGAGAAGGCATTAGCATGATTGAATTTATCTAAATGACCACGCAATAACCATTTATAAAAGCAGCAGTTACGACACAAGATTAAAAATATCTTTTTTTTGTATTTAATGCGCATACAAAAGGAAGCAAGCTATCGAAGCTTGCTTCCTTTATATCAGTAACAAATTGTCCACAAATAACTTAATTCAGCAGGCTCTTTGCCAAGTCAACTGCAGAAGCAGCATCAGCAGCATAGCCATCAGCGCCGATCTTGTCGGCATATGCCTGGGTTACAGGAGCACCACCAATCATCGTTTTAGTGGAAAGACCAGCATCTTTGATCGCCTGAATGGCCTTTTCCATCGCCGGCATCGTCGTCGTCAGCAAAGCACTCAAGCCAATGACTTGGGCGCCACATTCTTTTGCTTTTTCAACAAAAATATCCGAGGCAACATCCACACCAATGTCCGTCACCTTAAACCCTGCTCCCTTGAGCATCATCACCACCAGATTCTTGCCGATGTCGTGCAAGTCGCCCTGGACCGTTCCAATCATCGCCGTGCCAACGGGTTCCACGCCCGCTTCAGCCAGCTTTGGCTCAAGAATTTCCATCGCCATTTTCATTGCCCTTGCGGAGATCAACACCTCCGGAATATACACTTCATTGGCCTTAAATCGCGTGCCAATGATATTCATCCCGGCAATCAGCCCATCTGCTAAAATCGTTTCCGGAGCCATTCCCTCGTCCAGAGCCGCTTTTGTAATATCCACCGCGGTTTTCTGATCTCCTTTGATAATCGAATCACTCAATGCTTTCAAATCTGCCATGTTTTACCTCAATTTACTTTCTTTTTCTGAAAAGGGTTAATATGCTATTTCCAGTCCCCTTTGTAATCTTCTCGTCAGGCAGAATCAAGGGCCTTGTATGGTTTTGGCAGGAATAGCCAAAAAAGCAGCATAAAATGACAACTTTCTACTATTTTTTATCGAATTTCGGCTTCGTCGTATCGCCGGTCGCCCCTTTGATCTGATGCACTCTGGCAGGTTTTCCGGATTCCAACAATTCCTCGACCTGCTCTTCAATTTCAATGCACCGTTTTTTTAGCTCATAGAACCCGTGCCACCAAGCATAATCCGGCGCCATCATCGCCGCTCCGAACCGAGCCCGCCGACCTTCATGATGCCACAACTCATACATATCATATTCAAGCTTCTCATCAAGATTTTTGTCCTTGCTGAGCAGTTTCTTTTCATACAGTTCATCGACAACTTTTTTCATCGGCTTGTAATAGGTTTCGTTGTAATTCTCAACCGCCGCATCGAAGTGGTCAAAATGCCCCTTTGTCCAGGCCGGTGAATGACAAGCCAGACAGACCGTTTCCATCTTTTTGCGTTCAACTTTCCAGTCCGTCTTAGCTGGCATCGGCTTAAACTCAGATGGGCGTACCGTCAGCGGTGCCTGTGTTTCCCAAGCGAGTCGTTCGGTCACATCGTGGGACGCGGCAACACCGTTAACCTCGGACATATGGCAGACCGAACAGGTGGGCGTTCGATAATCCACACCCGCCGTCCAGGTTCCCGGTGCTGAATCCCATTTCCATTCATCACCTTCGGCGGCATAGATCGCCCCATGCTTGGATTCGTGGTAAATTTCTATCTGCGGATGATCCGGCCCCAGATGACACTGGCCGCAGGCCTCCGGTTTGCGTGCCTCAACGACAGAAAACTTATGCCGTGTATGACAGCTTGAGCAACTACCCTTACTCCCATCGGGATTGATTCGCCCCACCCCCACATTCGGCCATGTACCCGGGTCATAAGCACCATCCTTAACCTTAACAATGCTCCCATGACAGTGCTGACACCCTGTAACTCGTTCGGTAGCGTTGTTCATTCCGTCATTCATCCACGGATCGATCTTCCAGATAAGCTCCAGTGTCTGGGCGTGCTTGCTGCGATTATACTCAGCCGCTTCGGAAGGATGGCATCGGGAACAATCCTTTGGCGAAACAATCGTGCTGACAGGCGTCTTGTCGTGTTCAAAATGCGCCTTGCTGACATCCGCATCCGCCGCACCAGCGGCATGGCAATCCAGACAGGTTACATTAATATGGGCATGACGGCTGTCGGCCCAGTCGGCCACGATGCCCCGGCTTTCAACCGCATGGCAATCAATACATTCTCTGGCTTCGGCGGAAACTTTTCGATCCACCTTAAACTCTTTTAGCCGCAGCGGCTTGGCCTTGGCATCCGACCCGGCACCATAGGCATAACAAACGAACATCGCCACAACAAGCAGAAATACTCCCGCCAATAATTTCTTTTGGTTCATCGCTTTCATGTGTGCCTCCTTGTCTCGCTATGGAGAATACAGTGTTGTATTTCGTTTATGACCTGCGTCTTCATGGCAGGCCGTACATTTATTTTCAGGATTATCCGGCTCATTCTGAGCCGCTAAGTGAGCAATCCGTGCCTTGGCATCGCTGGATTTGGTCAACAGATCCTGATGGCAGTGGGCGCAGGTTTCATTGTCGATATGCTCCAACACTTTTTTCCGAATGGTTTCAACATCGTATTCGGGTCCGAAATGATGCATATACATATCTTTCGCCCCGGCCCAGGCCTTGGCGGTCAGATGCGTAAAATATTCCTCTTTTGGCGGCAGATGACAGTCAACACAGCCCACACGAATCCCATCGGCATTGGCGGCATGATGGGACAACTCCCACGACTGATAAGCGGTGTTCATCTCATGACAGGCCGTACCGCAGTATTCATTCCTCGAAACCGGCTCCATCGCGGCATTCAAAGACACGAAACAGACAATCGCCACAACAATACCCCCAAAAAAGGCGATGCCCCACCGCCTAAATATCCCGAAAGCCCATCCAGTAATGCATTTAACTCCATTAATCATACCGGAATACTACCAAGCTGTGGATAATTTACAACAAAATTTCCCAAAACCGCTATGACACGAATGCGGGCGAGATGCCTGCGTCCCTTTGTGGACGAATGGCTCGATGCGAGTGCCTCTCCTGCCTATTGGCTCATGACGCTGGATATCTTGAAGACGGGCATCAGTAAGGCGATGGCGATGGTGCCAATGATGCCGCCCATAAGTGTGATCATCAGTGGCTCGATGAGTGAGGTGGCCACACGGATGGAGTTTTGCAGCTTTTTGCCAAGAAAGATCGAGATTTTGTCGCAGACCTGCCCGATCTGGCCGGACTTTTCGCCAGCCCGAATCATCTGGAGAATACCCGGATCAATCAGGTAGCTGTCGGCGGAGGTCATCACGGCATCGGAAAACTGGTATCCGTCGCGGATTTTAGCATCGGTGTGCATCCACAAACGCTGGAAGTAGTAATTGTCCGAGGATGACTTCATCACATCCAGTGCATCGAGCAGCGGCACACCGGTATTGACCATCGTCGATAGGATCCTCATGCTGCGGGTCATCACCGCATCAATGATCATCGTGCTGAAAATGGGGGCGTGCAGCTTGATCCAATCGATCACTTTGCGGCCGTTGTCAGTCTGTTTCCATACAGAATAGGCCCAATAACCGGCGAAACAAATCGTTACCGAAAAGGCCAGAAACAGCGGATTAGCCAAATCAGCGACCCTGTCGCCGCAACGGCCATCAGCAGCATCACCAGCGGATAAATCATCGCGCTCTTGACCTGCTTGCGTGTTTCGGCCTCGGCGCTGAGGTAACCGCTGAGTACTTCGAGCATCTCAGACATTCTGCCGGAGACCTCTGAGGCCCGGACCATACTGACGAACATTGTGTTAAAGATTTTCGGATAGGCCATCAGCGCCGATGAAAAGTTGTCGCCGTTTTTAATTCGGTCGGCAATTTCAGTGACGACATTTTGGAATATTCCGGGCCGCATCTGCTGGCCGATGGCTTCGATGGCGTCGCTGAGAACAACACCGCTGTCGAGCATCACTGACAACTGTGTGGCGAACAAAACCAACTCGGCCTGCTTGGCATGTGCTGTGCTTGTTACCGACTGGACCTCCGCAGATGAATCGGCTGAGCGACCCAAAAGATGGCTCTTTTGAGACCGACTATCGGCAATGGGTTTTTCCAGTGTCTGCAATGCCATTTTATTCGTTCCCGCTTATTCTGTAATATTCGCAACCCGCAAAATTTCGTCCACGGTGGTAATACCCGCGGCGACTTTCTCAATCCCGTCCAGATGCAGCGGAACCATTCCGTTTGTGATCGCTTCGGCCCGCAGTTTCTTTAAGGGAATGTCCTCGGCAATCAGGTCAAGTATCTTGTCATCGGGAACGAACATTTCGTGGATCGCAATCCGCCCGATATAGCCGGTGTTTCGGCATTTTTTACATCCCAGACCCCGATAAAAACTCGGCTCTATACCGGACCATTCCTTAACTGTTCGGCGGATGCTGTGCGACGGCTCATACTCCTCTTTACAATTGGGGCATATCTTTCGGACTAATCGCTGAGCCAGTACGGCGATCAGCGAAGCACTGACCAGATAGGGTGCCACGCCCAGATCGATCAGCCTGGTAATCGCACCCGGTGAGTCGTTCGTGTGCAGCGTCGAAAGTACCAGGTGGCCGGTCAGGGCTGCCTGAACAGCGATATTGGCCGTATCACGGTCTCGAATTTCGCCGACCATAATCACATCGGGGTCCTGACGCAAGAGTGACCGCAGTGCGCTGGAGAAGTTAAAGCCGGCCATGTCATTAACCTGAAACTGGTTGATGCCGCTAATGCTACATTCGACGGGGTCTTCTACCGTACAGATATTAACTTGGTCGCCATTGAGTTCGGACAGCGCCGCATAAAGTGTCGTATTCTTACCGGAACCGGTTGGGCCGGTCACCAGAACGATTCCGTTGGGATGATTGATTACCTTTTTGAAGGACTGGAGATTTTCATAGCCGAAGCCAAGTGATTCCAGATTGGTAAGCATCTTGTGAAAATCAATCACACGAATCACAACTTTTTCGCCATAGGTTCCGGGCATGACCGAAACACGCAGGTCAATCGATCGGCCCTGAACCAAGACATGAATGCTTCCGTCCTGGGGAAGGCGGCGCTGTGCAATGTCCAGTTCGGCCATAATCTTCACACGCGAAACAATCGCCGCGTGCATCTGGTGTGGCGGACGCATTTTCTCATACAACTGCCCGTCCACCCGGTAACGAACACGCAACCTTTTTTCGTCCGGCTCAATATGAATATCACTGGCGTTTTCATGGACGGCATTATAGATCAGATAGTTGACCAATCTGACAACTGGCGACTGCCCTGCCACTTCTTCCAGGTCCGCGATGTCCTCAGGCATGTTTTCGATCATCGCGAAATCGGCCATCGCCGCTTCATCGATGATTTCGTCAATGACAAAGACATTGGCCGCCGGCAGATAACTCTGCAGAGTCGCATGAATATCCTTTGTTGTGGCGCAAACAACCCGAACCTGACATTCACTAAGCCGCTGGATCTCTTCGATCATAAAGACATTGGACGGCTCGCTCAATGCCACCGTCAAGGTATCGTGAACCTTAAACAGCGGAAGGACGATATGTTCTTCGAGAAAATCCCTCGGCAGCAACTCAACCACCGCCGGGTCGCAGAGTTTCGGCGTCAGCGGCGCATACGGCACATCGTAGGCCTCGGCCAGTGCGGCACAGATCTGATTGTCGGTACAAAATTCAAGCTCCATCAGCAGCTCGCCCAACAATTTACTGTGGCCGACTGTCTTCTGGCGTTCGAGGGCCTTATCGATCTGATCCTGAGTGACCACGCCGTGGTTGAGCAGGACCTGCCCAAGCTGCAATTTTGTTTGTATCGTCGTATTATTCATTTAATCACACATTGATATTATGCGAAGCTTTTGACGGCCTCGGTCAGTTCCGTATAGGTATCAAACTGCGGCAAAAGTCCGGTCAGTTCGAGAATCTTGGTACAGGTTTCATCGAGACCGGCGAGTTTCAACTGCCGTGTATTTTCTCTGCATTGTTCAGTCAAATCCACCATGTATTCCAGTGCCTGGCTATCCATAAAAACAACTTTGTTCATATCCAAAACAATCCCGGAAACCTTTGCGGCAAATGCATTGGATGTTTCATCCTCAAGTGACTTGAGTGTTTCGCCGGTAAAGTCGCCCTGAAGCCGCAGGACCATGACATCATTGTATTTTTGAGATTCTATCTTCATCGAATCAATTCCCCCACCGCCTGAGTTCCGTATTCCTCAATGTTACTAAAGTCCCAATTCTCAATAAATCCATCCTGAATGACGCTCCATAGCTTCTGGACATCACTGTCCAGGAAGACGCGGGCAATCTCTTCATCAAACTGCGTCCCGATCCCGTCTTCGATAATATCAAGGGCCTTTTGGATATTCATCGCATTGCGATAGACCCGTTTAGAGGTCATCGCATCAAACGCATCGGCTAAACTGACAATTCTGGCAACGAGGGAAATCTCATCGCCTTTAAGCCCTTGCGGATATCCTTTTCCGTCCATTCGTTCATGGTGGCCCAACACACCGGGAACGATGTCTTCCATCTGACGGATCCCTGTCAAAATTGACGCCCCAATTCGCGGATGGGACTGAATGACCGCATATTCAGCATCTGAAAGCCGCCCATTTTTCCGCAAGACCTCCTCGCCAATGCCGATCTTTCCGATGTCGTGCAGCAACCCCGCAAGATAAACATGATGAATCAACTTATCCGATACGGATCGAACGCGTCCAAGCTGTTCAGCAATCCAGCGGGAAATAAAGGCCACCCGCTCGGAATGACCGCGCGTATATTGGTCCTTGGCATCAATGCTGTTGGTCAGGGCTTTTAAGCAGCCGATGAATAATTCTTTGAGTTCGTCAAAAAGACGATTGTTTTCAATAAACACCATGCACTGATTGGCGACCGAATTGAATAGCTTAATATCCGTGGTGTCAAAATCCGGTTTGTCCTGAACATTGGTAGCCACCAGACAGCCAAACATCTTTTCGGCGTTTCCAAGTGGAACCGCAATGATATTGCGAACGGTTTCGGGCCACTGATACTTGAATCCCCCGTCCTCAGTGCTATCGATGAGCGCATCTTTTCCGACATGAAGTTCTTCGGCCAAATACATCTGCAAGATGTCGGCCCGTACCGGATCAATCACCATCACGCCTGAGCCGGCGGATAAGCCAATCTGTTTGTGTCCATCGACCTCACGCTCAATGAAGATCGCAATCCCCTCAACCTGAACAAGCTGAGTCAATTGATCACACGCCATCTGCAAGTAGGAGGCACTGGACTGCGTTACCTGCATATTCGTGCTAAGATTATACAGCAGAACAATTTCCTCGTAAGCTCTGGAGAGTTCATTGCTGAACTTTTCAATCTGCTGAGGAACCTGTTCGGCCGTAGCCATATTTTTATTGACCTCCTCAACCATACAGGCCAGGTATATTTTCTCCTGAGGCGTTTTCTCGTACGCCGACGGGCCTGTATCGACCGCCATCACAGCGATCACGGACCGGTTAACCTTGACGGGGCAAACCAAAAGCGTTTCGCTCAGCCAGGTGGCAGATGCATTGTCGGTGTCGGCAGCGGACCTCTGTCCGATCGATTCGGCAATCCGGGCCGCATCACTTTGAAACCGGCCCGCATCGGTCTGCAGGACGCATCGTTGCTGCATATCAAAGATCAGCAGGTTGAGTCCAAACTGATTGAACTTATGAGCCAGTTCGTTAAACTGTCCCAGTTGTGAGTCCGAAATAGTTTGTGTTATCGTGTTGTTCATCATGGTCTCTATATTGGTTTATCGTTTAAAAGTTTAAACCGCCGCGTCCTGTTTAAGAACATCTTCAATCGTCGCAAGAACCTCTCTCGGACTGAACGGCTTGCTCAGGCATGCGGAAACCCGCAGTTGCTCCTTCTGCTCGTCTTCAATCGCAAATCCCCGAGCCGTCAGCATAATCACGGGAATATGCGCTGTTTCTGGATTTTGGCGAAGTTTTTCGATCATTTCTATGCCGCTCATAATGGGCATCTGATAGTCCGATATGATAATATCCGGCAGTGTCTCAGATGCCAAATCGTAGCCGTCACTGCCGTTTTCGGCGGTAACAACATCAAAACCGTTGTTTTTGAGTTTAATTGCAACAACCTGAACAATATGGAACTCATCATCGACGACTAATGCTTTTCTGTTTTCCATTTTTTCACTCCATTAGTTTTTGTATTTATTCAACACCCAACGCTAAACCGTTTGGGTCGCTGTTTCTTTTGATAACGGCAGCACAAATCCGAAAGTGCTTCCCTCGCCGACTGTACTGGTTACAAAAATAGAACCTCCGTGTACTGTTTCGACTATTTGCTTGACCAGATTCAGTCCCAACCCGGTCCCTTTGGCACATTTATTATTGGCCTTGACCCGATAAAACTTATCGAACACATGATCCACATCCTCGGCGGGAATGCCCACGCCAGTGTCGATTATCGTTACCGTGATCTGCCCTTCGATTTCATTCAAATCGGTTCGCACCGTAATCTCTCCGTTGGCAGGGGTATATTTGACCGCGTTGCTGAGCAGGTTGATCACTACCTGTGAGATCATATCCCGATCGATATTCACCTGGTCATACAGGATCGACGCGGGGGAATGAACCGTGATACTCTTTTCCTGGGCATAGCTGGTGATCATCTCGACGGAATCGCGAATGACCAGCGCCAGACTGTGTGTTTCCTTGCTGACTTTGATCAGGCCGGATTCAATTCGCGAGATATTTAAAATATCCTCAATCAGGCGACCGAGCCGCTGTGCCTGGCTCTGAATAACACCGCAAAACTGCTGAACGGTCTCGGTATCTTCGGCTTCACCATCGACCAGCATTTCGGCATAAGCATTGATCGAGGCCAGCGGCGTTTTGAGCTCATGTGAGACATGACTGACAAAGTCATTTTTCATCCGGGCTATTTCTTTTTCTCGTGTTATATCGTGCAGAACAGCCACCAGCTGCAAAACATTGCCTTTATCGTCTTCAACACAAGACAGCACCGTATCGTAGGAAACCGGCTGTTCCGCTTTTTCGAATGTCAGTTCGCGTCGGACATGGGCCGTTTTGCTTGTGCGGCATTTGCTGATCGCGGTAACCAACTCGCCGGACGATAGCGCTTCTTCGATCGCCATAGGTTGGGCGGGATCAAATTCAAATCCGAATAATGTCCCGGCGGCCGCATTGGCCAAAATGATCCTGTCCCTGTCATCGGTAACGATGACGGCATCTCGAATACTGTTTAAAATCGCCTCGACGCTGTTTTTTCGGCGCTGTATCAGCTGAAGCTGCAGGCCGATGTCGGTGTTTTCATTTTGCAGGGTCTTGACTTTGGCGTTTGTCTCATCCATAAATTGTTCTGTGGCTGTCCCAATATCCTTCAACAGGGAACCGGGTGGATAAGCCGCGGTCATTTTGATCTGCGATCCGACAGACAAGGCGTGTACGATCTTTTGCAGACGGTCAGCGTGTTTGAACAGAACAACGCAATTGACGACAATCGACGCACAGACAATCAGCACAGCGACAATGATAATCCCTTTCGACATCGAAACGGCGGCGATCATCGCGACCAATGCTCCAACACACCCAACGGCGGCCAGCGCTATCCAGATTTTCTGTTCCTTTTTCATCGGAAAATTGGTCCTCTACAGGGGGTGTACTGTCTTTTTCAAGAATGATGCGATCAACGGGTTGTCCGGATCCAGCTTTTCAGCGCGTTCAAACGCGATATTGGCCTGACGGTTCCGGCCCAACTGCTGATAGCAGCGGCCGGACATAAACCACGCAAATCCCGCCAATTCATCGTCGCCAGTGATCTTGTAAAAGGCCTTCAGCGATTGGTCATAAGAACCCTGCATATAGTGAGCGCTTCCCAATACAGCATAGGCCTGGGGCCAGGATGGCTTGGCTTTGATTGCTCTGTTGGCGCAGTAGGAAGCGCGCTTGGCATCATTTAGCCCCAAGGCCGCCTGAGCCATATCCAGCCAGATACCCGCGTCATCACGGTACACGACGGACAACTTGTCATACCAAAACAGTGCGCTTGCATACTGCTCTGAATTAAACAAACACCTCGCCAGAGTTCGCATCGTTACATTATAATGAGAATCCTCTTCGGTATATTGTTTAATGAGCAAGTCAAACTTTTCGGCGGCCAACTTCCAGTTGCTCTGCGCGATATAGGCATATCCGGCCGGTTCCAGCACCTGCGGAATATCACCGTGCATGATCCGGGCCTGTTCATAGACGCGAATGGCCTGGTCCGTCTGACCAACCTGCTGGCAGAGCCGGGCTTTTGACAGCATCAGTTCCAGATCCTGCGGCTGCAATGAAAGCCCGCGGTCGATGGTCTGCTGCGCTTTGTCCAACTGATCGGTTTCCATATACACATCGGAAAGGGCAATGATATAATCCGCTTTGGCAGGCATCAGATCGATTGCTTTTTGATAGTATTCGGTCGCCTGGTCGTAATCCTTTTCCAAAACCGCCAACGACCCTAAGAAATGCCAGCCCCTGTCCGACTCTGAATCCAGCTTGACCGCCGTTTCAAATGCGGTGCGGGCCTGATCATTACGACCTTCGATCGCGTGAATGCGACCGATCAGCACAAAGGCCTTCGGCTCTTTGGGATCGGCCTGGATGCATTTGATGAGGGTTGCTTTGGCCTCTTTGATCTGTCCCTGTTCGATCATGTTCTCCACAGCCGGCAATTGCGCACTTGCCGTGGACTTTTCCCACTGATCAACCATCGCCTTCTTTTTCTGGGCGTGTGTTTCATTGCAACCGAATGCCGCGATCAGCAGCCCGGCCAATAAAACACCTGTTACTATCCTGTGTGTACTCATAATCAACTCCTGTCTTTCTCTTATCCATATAGCACGGGCTTCCAAGCCCGTACTCACGGCCAAGATGGCCGTGCCACGAAAGGGTTCCGACGGCTATGACACCGCCGGAACCTGTGTATTCTCATGCAACACTAAATGCTTACCGACGGAACCACTTGTCGGAGTCTTCGGCTTGAATCGCTTCAAACATGATGCGTTCGATCTTGTCGAACTGATCGGGCTGCTTGCAGACGATCGGCCCCATCGGCCTCTTCGGGAGTTTTGATGATATG
>NBLM01000010.1 GCA_002084585.1 Planctomycetales bacterium 4572_13
GGTGTCTGACCCCTTAAATTTTCTTCCGAATATCCCTCTAAGGCCTGAACTCTTACCGAGCGAGTGATGACGCCGGCGTTTTGTCGTACCGCACTCGGGCTATTGTTATTTCGGCGGGTTCTGATTGAGGCGTTTTCGCAGGTCGTTGTTTTCGCGGCGAGTGGCTTCGAGGTCGAAGATGAGATACTTTAATCCCAGCCGCAACGAATCGAGAGAGTTTTGAAGATTGCCGAGCTTTTCCTGAAGCAGGTCGCGGCCTTTTTGGGTCTTCCTGGTGAGCCGGATGATCTTGTCTTTGTTTGGAGCGGTTACGCCGTCAATATCTTTCATCAGTTCAAATAGTTTTTCACGGAAGTCTGCGTTGTCCATATTTATCACCCCTGATAATAGTTACCATTTCTCCGAAGCCAAACTCGCGCTGGTCATTCGCTGGGGAGTCCGTTACCCAAAAATGCTGTTTTCAGCCCTGAAAACGCCACACCTTATGTTGCTGCTGTATGCTTTGTTCCCCCGAAGCACAGGTGCATTATAGCAAATAACACCCTTTGAAGCTGAAAAAAACCGGATATTGAGCGTTTTTCGTGAGAAATAGTCGGTCGTCAGACAGAGATGGGGATCTTATCGGCCCCAGCGGATTTTTTTTTAGGTACGGCCCGCTTGCTAAGGTCGGTAGTCTCGCCTGGCTGGATGGGCGGCGACATACTCGACGATGAGCTTGACGGTATTGTCCAAGTCCTTTGTTGAGATAACTTCTACCGGTGTGTGCATATAGCGGTTGGGGATGCTGATGAGTCCGGCGGCGGCCCCGCCGCGAGAGAGCTGCATGGCGTTGGCATCGGTGCCGGTGCCGCGCGGTTCGGCGGTTACCTGATAAACAATCTTTTTGGCCTTGGCGATTTTGAACAGTTCGGCCTCCATGATGGGGTTGATATTGGGGCCGCGATGCAGGACCGGACCCTTGCCGAGTTTGACTTCGCCGGTTTTTTTGGGATTGGTGTCGGGATGGTCGCTGGCGAAGGTTACATCGACAGCGAATCCGGCATCGGGGTTGACGGTATAGCTGGAAGTAATTGCGCCGCGCAGGCCGACTTCCTCCTGCACCGTGGCCACGCCCATGACACAGACATTCAGCTTGCGGCGGGACAATTGGCGCATGACCTCGGCGACAACAAACGCACCGGCCTTGTCATCGGTGGCGCGGGAGACGATTTTGTCGCCGTTAAGCTTTCGGCAGGCCACATCCACCACGATAGGATCGCCAATGGCTATGCGCTTTTCGGCGGCTTTTTTTGTATCGCAACCAATGTCGACCCAGATATTGTCCATATCGACATTTTTCTTGCGCTCTTCGGGCGTCATCTGGTGAATCGCCTTGCGTCCGATGACGCCGAAGACCTCGCCCTTTTGGGTGATAATTCGGACCCGCTGACCAATCAGCAGAGCCGGGTCCATCCCGCCGATTTGGGCGGTGTAGAGATACCCCTTGTCGTCGATGTGCGTAATCATCAGGCCGATTTCATCAATATGTCCGGCGAGCATAAACTTGAACTCCGCATCCGAGTTCAGCACAGCGATGCTGTTGCCATGGACATCGCCGGTCAGCTCGTCGGCATAGGGCTTGACATAATCACGCCAGATCTTGGCGGCGGGCTGCTCAAAGCCGGACGGGCTGGGAGCGGCGAGTAATTCGGTTAGAAATTCATGGGCCTGTTTATTCATTATGTACCTTTCAATCGATTAGGATTATCCACACTCTGTTTGTACTCGAAGGTGATTTTATCATATCCTGCGTAAAAATAAAGAAGGTTTTGTCGTAAAAACCGTACCCTTCGGAACTGATGAGGAATAGCTATTTTGTTGCCGGCTAAAAGCTGTTTACGGTTACGCAAGCGTTATCATCGGGCGGTTTGCACCGCCGCGCTGTTGTTAAAAGCGGTTGCGGATGTAGTTCAGTGCTTCGCTGGTGGTCAGTGGGCGTGTGCCGGGCCCTACGCGAACATAAAAATCTTCTTTTCTGTCATGTGTCACATAAACCGGTACGGGAGATGGGTTGCAATCGACAATCAAGATGATGCCGTTTTCGAGATGTCGAATATCAAATGAAAAGCTGTCCACGGTTTCCAGACCCAAGTGCTGATTAATAAGATTGAGCCCACTCTAAAAAGGGTGGTTGAAAAAAGACGAAAGATTCCGTTTTTTCTTGATTTTTTGGGTGAACTTTGTATGATATATACGACTGAAATCACTGATCTACGCAAAGGGAAAAGGATGTTCCGAAAAAATACCTCACACCTGCAATCGTCGTTGTTTGGCATTGCGAGCCAGTTGCCCAAAGCCAAGCTGAAAAAGACGAAAACCACACAAATGACAGAGGGCCTTTTTGCATCGCAGCGATCATTTCGGACTCCGGCATAATCAGGCCGGAATAGAGCGGCTTGTTTTTAATCTGCAATGGACGAATTGAAACCCACCACTGTTTTCCATTAAATGGCATACGGAATGCTTCGTTGCTATTTGTTTTGCCGCTTTTCCACTGCGTAAAAACCGCCAGAATCAGCGGGTCATTTGTTTCTTCAATGTCGGGTTTGTCACTGTCGGTTATAAGGAACTGCTGGGGCAATCGTCCCGGAAGATCAGAGAGCAGAAACAGGCGAGCCTCCATGTGTTTTTTGAGGCCGGCAAAGAAATCTGTCGCATCTATATTCAGCGCAACGGCATAGGACTTGTTGGATTTTTGATTTCGAAAAACAGTTGCCGCAAAAATGGTTGACTTGTGACTCTCTGAATTTAAGTCGTCGGGATGCCAGTCGATCTTATTTGGGTCGGCTTTCTTTAGTGTTTTGTCAAGAAGTTGGCTGCATTGGTCTTGGGTTATTTTTTCGGGGCCGGTACAGCCGTTTTCGTTTAGTGTATAAACGGTCGTTGTTTCACCGTCCCAGAAAAGAACCTGATTAACATTTTGAAGATAAAATCCAGAGAATCGCTCCAGAAAATCTCGAACATCTTCGGAGTTTTTGGGATTCAACCGTTCTTTTGTATTTCCCCGGGCCTGTAAATACCGGATGTCTCGAAAAATCGGCTCAAAGAAAAGGGTGATTCGCTTGTTGGCGTTTCCGCTCTGGTCATATATCTTATCTTTGGCAACTTCTGTTTTTGTCGCGGCAATACTAATAATCGAATAAACCGTCAGAATTGTCATTAACGGCAAAACAGCAAGCAGCATAAGCCGCAAGATTTTTTGTTCAGTGTTCCTCGGGGGTGTTTTTAGAAAAGTCAGTATTTGCATGGGTGTCATTCCTTACAAAGCTTTAATGATAATCAGCGTCACATCATCGGATGGCGGGATGGGGTTGGAGAACGCCTCGACCGAAGCGATAATCGCATCGACCATCTGTTCGGCTGAGCTTTCAGCATGTGACCTAAGCATCTCATGCAGCCGATCCTTGCCGTAGGGTTGGCCGGATGGGTCTTCGGCTTCCCATATGCCATCGGTTCCCACCAGCAGAATATCGCCTGCTTCGAGGGTGATCGGCCCGTCCTGATCATAGGTCATGTTTTTCATATATCCGGTTAACGGGCCGGTGTTGGGCAATTCCTCAAACGCATCCTGTTTGCAGTGATACCACAGGACCGGATCATGTCCACCGGAAGCCCAAATCAGCGACCGGCTCTCACTTTCCAATATGCCATAAAATAGCGTCATAAATTTATCATCGCCGGTGTCTTCGGATAGCTGGTCATTGAATTGGCTCATCAATTCCGCCAGATCGCCGGTAAAGTGAAGTGAGGCGTTTCGCAAGATGCTGCGAGCCGACGCCATCAGCAAAGCGGCCCCGACGCCGTGACCGGTTACATCGCCCAGCACAATACCAACCCTGTTTTTTTCCGACTCCGGCAAATGAATGAAATCAAAATAATCGCCGCCGGTTTCATCGCAATAACGACATCGACCGGCAATGTCAAAACCGGGCAACTCGGGCGCTCGCTGCGGCAAAAGATTTTGCTGGATAGCCCGCGCTAAGGCAAGCGAGCGTTGTGTTTTTTCATGCTCGTGCAGTTTGGGGCCGAGATCGTTGAACACTTCGGCGAGCCGCTGGAGTTCATCGCCGGTGTGAATATCGGCACGGGCGGAAAAATCCCCTTCGGCAAGTGTGTTGGCCGCAAGGGCAAGTTGATTGATGGGTCTGGTGAACTTCTTGGCTTTGAAAAACGAAAGAATCGCGGCGACGGCGATAATCACAAAGACAAGAAGCCCTGATCTTTGCAAATGTTTAATAGTCTCATCCAGCAATGTCGCCTGTGTTTGTTCAGCAAGGTGGAGTACGATACCATATGGGACGATCATCACCAGTGCCGTCTTGCGTCCGATGCGGTTGCTATAGACCCAAATCGCCTTTTCGCCATTGTATTCCATTATTTTCAGGCCGGCCTTTTCAGATTTGAGGTCTTCGATAATTTCTCTCAGTGCATCGGTATCTGCCGAAAGCAGTTTTGGCATCTTGACTTTCGTCCGCCAGTTGCCGGCGGTGTCCGTATCCCGACTATGCATTAAAATATCCAGCTCGTCAGCAATCTCAGCTTCCGGTTTGCCCAGTGTGACCAGAAATAATTCCGCCTTGTCCTCCAGGGCCGAAGGGATCTTCAGACCGGCAAACATATTGTCCATTGTCATGTCAATCGCGGTGACACCCGCAAAGACCCGGCCGGGCCGGAAGACGGGAGCCGAAACAGTCAGGACAAGCTTTTGAGTTGCGACATCGATGCCTACCGACGGCGGGACCCAGTCGTCCTGCCTTTCTTTGGCCGCACGATACCAATTGCGCAGTCGCGGGTCATAATCCGCAGGAAGCGGGGACATTTTTTCGCTGGGATAACCGGTATAGAGACCATTTTCAAGCCCTGTGTAGAGCCAAAAGATCCTGCCGCGATTGGATTCGTACAAATCATGGTAGGTCGGCGTCATCGTCCACAGGCGAGCTGCGTCTTTTTGGATTTTTTGGGGGACACCATCTTCGGCAAGGAATAGGGTCTGCTGCCGGAAGTTGAGATTTTTGGAATACGAGCGACCCTCTTGTGGCCGGAATGTTTCGTTTATAGCAGACAAATCGGTCAACGCGTCATAAAATCCATATGCCACCTTCTCCGAAACTGGGTGTGGCGGCGGACTTTGGATTGCCAATCGGTTTTCGATTTCGCGCACCTGTAATTGCAGACTGACTCGCAATGCACTGACCGAACCCATGATCGCTTCGCGATAATTGTGAACATGAACGGTAAGGCCTTCGGTGGCATCCCGAAGCTCTTTAGTCTGGATATCGTTGGAAATCTGCGAAGCGAGGTGCCTGATCGAAATGCGTGTCAGAAAAACGATCGCTAACACCGGCAGTAGTGACACCGTCAGCAACAGAACCAGTAATTTACTTCGTATCTTCATAGAACTTTTTACTGACTGGAATCAAACGAGCCGTCGTCCCGAATTCGCTGTTGGATTTTGATGAGATAGTTGTCCATTTCCTGCGTGTTATCAAAAACCTGCAAGGTTGGCAGCAGGCGAACGATCTCGAATACTTTTTTTATCTGTGGCTGCATGTTCAGCATCATCAAGTCGCCGCCGCGTTTGGCCACTGAAGTTTGAGTCTTCATCACAACACCCACACCAGCACTGGTGATCATTTTCAAATCGGCCATATCAAGGATAATAATGCCCATCCCATCCAATAACGCCTTTTGTATCTGCTGGTCCAGAGCGGGCGTCGTCTCGGAGTTCAGTTGGCCAGACAGTGTGAAGCTGATGGTGTGCGTATTCTTTTGCGTCGGCGTAATTTTTAGAGTCATATTCAATCCTTTCCTATTGTAGTCTGTTTAGAATTTGTAACGAATACCCGTATGAATTCTTGTATCATTTTTATCTTTGCCCGGATCGACAACCGACTGGTACTCATGCAATATACCCAAAACGAAGCTAAGGTTTATCTCATCGCTTAATAGATAATCCCAGTCGAATGTCGTCCGTGTCCGGTGGTCACTGAAATCGGAAATCGCCGCATAGAACAATGTCGAGAAGCTGTATGTCTGCCTTGCCGTCGGCTTCCACTCAAAGCTCGTGCCGGCGATCCCTTCAAACTTGGGGTCCGTATTGTCGGAACCCCACTCCTTACGAACACCCGGCCCGGCCCGCAGATCCATCCAAAAGTCCGGCTTCTGGATGAGCTTATAGCCCGGCCCTAAGTGAAGCCCGACACGATGCCGCCAGGACTCGAATACATCGTAGTCATAACGACCCATCATAAAGAAAAACCAATCTGAATCTTTGAATGTTTGATCCCGCAGAAGACCGATTGTTAATTTGTCGTCTGTTTTTTCTCCATCCGATTCTTTATTATAATAAGCCAGATCGCTTACAAACTTCATATTGGATAACTCTCGACCGAGTTTAAACCCCATGCGGAATGACCGTTCGTCCGTATTGCCGGTTTCTGAGGTCAGGGACGCATTGATGCTTGATGACCAACCCTTTTCTTTGGCACGGGCGGAAAATGCCTTTAGCTTGTCAAATTCCGGTTCTTTGACCAAATGGCTGGGGGCCGGCGGGCCTGTTTCCGGTTCGGCTGGCTCATCGGCTTGTATTATTTCATCCGAAATTAGTACGGACGCGACCTTGTCCGAAGGTATCGTGATCGGGCCGAGGTCAGCATGCTCTAACAGAACGCTGTTGGCATCTTGTATAATGACTTTGCCGTGAATAACATCGCCGCTTTTGAGCGTTACTTCGTCGGCATACGACAGCGATACTGTCGCTATGATAAAAACACACCCCATACAAAAAACTGTGTCGAATTGACCAAAGAACCGCTTATAAAATCGCATCTGTACCCTTAATCACTTATTGATTTTTCTTCGCTTTGGCTGTTTGCAGCTTTTTGATGATGAACCGGCTGCCCCAAACCAACACCAACACAGCCAGCACCAGTTCAAACAATCGCCATATAATATGATCGATCAGTAAACGAAGCTGTTTTTGCATTTCCGCAGCATCAACCGTCTGCTGAATTTGAGCTACGGCATTGCCTACTTTGTCAGCCGTTTGGCCGGCATTGAGCAGTAGGGTATCAAAATCACGCATTCCAAAGCCCGGCGGGGCGTTCGGGTCTTTCGGCATCTGCTCGGGCATGGTGTCTAAGACCTCAACAAGTTGAGTACTGCTTTGAGAGAAGTCGTTTAAACTTTCAAGGAATGACTGTGTCATCTCAGACTCTTCAAAGTCATCGACCAGGATTGACATCTGCCATCGCGTTGATTCCGGCATCTGCTCGGCGATATCGGTGAAGCGACCGATTGAATCGCTCACTTTACTGATTGCATTGGCGGTGTTATCCACACCTTCCAACGCCCGAATCGGAGCCATCGGGATACGGAGTGTCTGCATCAGCACACCGGCTTCACTTTCCTCTTGCTGTGTTGCATAGACGACGAGGCTCGCATAGTCCCTCTCGATGGGATACTGTTGCGCAAATCGGTAAATACTTTTTTTGAGTTCTTCAAATTGTTTTGGCTTTAAGAAAAGCTGGCCGATGCGATCGATATTTTCTTCGGCTGTGTTAATAAACGCAATGACCTGCGACTGCTGGTCTCCATAGGCGGATTGGCCAGCGCCTTTCTCGAAATAGAGCCGCAATCGCACCACCAACCCCCATGTATCAAAAAACGCCGTAACCGCATCATCTGATGCTGTCATCGCGTGCAGCGACTCAACGATCTTTGTCTGCATTCGTGTACTTGACCGTTTGCTGCGGCGTGTTCCGCTGGCCGCATTGATGCTATCGATAGTCTGTCTCATCCTGGAAATAAATGAATACTCGAATTTATCCAATTCATTCCGAAGCTCTTCTTTGCTGATTTGGCCTTTTGTTGGCGTCTGACTCCGGCCAATAGTCTGCTTGGAGCCGCCGCAGCCGGATAAAACAACCATTATCAAAACAACTGCTATCAAGAATCTGCGCATTGAAAAAACCCTTTCGATAAGATGCCGCCTTATTATGGCCGTTTCAGTGTACCGGCGAGGCCTTTCATTCGCCAGTGCAGCGATGTTTCCGGCTCCGTTCGTTTAACATCCATTGGCAGCTCTTTTCCTGTAACCAGTTCGTATCCTTTTTCGCGCATACACTGGGTCATAAACTCGAACTCATAATTGCCTGTGTTTTTGAAATCGGTCCGTTTTTGCAACTCCCGAAAACAATCCTCGCGATCCTTTAGGCACTGTTTATGGGAGACGCCCTCTTGATACCAATACTGTGTACAACCGGACATGAATATCCCGCAGGCCGCCAATACTAAGATAATGCGTCGATTCGCCATTGTTATTCTCTCGTTGAATATTGTTTTTCAATACCACTACGGGGCTTCATTCTATACATATACGAGGTGTGCTTCAAGAGATTTCGCGCCTTTATTGTTTCGCCAAGGGTGAACCAATAAAAGACTACCCAAGTCTAATATTGAATCCTTATCGGACATTTAGAAATGGCCAAGGTGGCGTCGGACATTTTCCAAACGCTCCCTATCGAAGCATTGGCTTTTCCAGGCGGCCTTGGCCGGAAGCAAAAAAACACCCCTGCTCGAAAAAATAAGGATATTATCGGTCAAATCTCATCCAAAAGGAAAACTCGGCGATATTTTGACCCGGGCGGTGTTATTTTTTACATTTTATGTGGACTGTCGCGAGCATTAATGCGGCCGCTTGAGTTTGCATGGTTAATCCGGCGGGTTATATAGACGACAGAGCAAGAGGCACTCTTGATGGGCCGCTTATGGATTTTGGCCTGACGGGAAAAGATTTGAGCAGCACAACTGGTAAAACAAGGAACCAATAGATGTTCGGGACAAGCGGTAAAAAAAACTGTCCGATCGGAGTTGATCTGGGCAGCGGATATTTGAGGATCGTCCAATTGGGCCGGAACGGACAGGGGCTGTTTCTGCAATCAGCCGCACTGTGTGCCAACCCCGAAGGCACTGAATTTCGCAGTGCCGCCTGGCAACACTGGGCCGCTGAAACCACTCGGAATCTTGTTCGGGAAAATGATTTCAGAGGAAAATCCGTTGTTACCGCCATTCCCTCGGATGATCTGTTCATTGATCCGGTCAAAGTTCCGCGCTCAGCACTGAAACAGATCAACGAAGTACTTCCTCAAAAACTCCAAAAGCGGTTGCCTTTTCCCATCGAGAACGCTCTGTTCCAGCATGTTGTGATTGACTCCGGCGAACAAAACCAGTCGGACATCGCCGATGTATTGGCTATTTCGGCCAATCGCGAAGATGTCAATCGACATCTCGCTATTTTTGAAAAAGCGGGTCTTGAAGTCGCGGGAATCAGTATTTGGCCAACGGCTATGATCAGCAGTTTTATGAGTTTTTTCTGCCGACGAAAGAATGAAGCGAATACGGTCGCGATCCTGATTAATGTCGGCACCAACCATACCAATATTGTCATCGCCCGCGGAGCCAATCTATTGTTCGCCCGCGTGGTGTCTATCGGCTACGCGCAACTCGAGGCCGGACAGATGGTTCAGCGGCTGTTCTCCGAGATTGACGCTTGTCTGCAATACTTCGGAGACAGCACGGCGGCGGCTCCAATCGGTCGGATTGTGTTTTTGGCCGGCGCCGGCGCCAGCCGAACACTCTGCGATAAGCTGGCCGGATTGGCCCAAAAAATGCAAGTGGCCGCACAAATTGGCGATGTTTTAAGTGCCATTGAAATCAATCATAGCCCGAACTGTCTGATTGACCGCCGCAACTGTAAGGTTGATTGGGCCACGGCATTCGGGTTGAGCTTGGACGGATTTAATTAAAATGAGGTGAATCACTATGGCTATGATCAATTTTGTTCCAGACGATTATGTACAACAACGACGAGCCAGTCGTGCTAATGTACTCTATTTAATGCTGCTATTGGCCATGCTTGGCGCTATCGGCATGACCTTTGGCTTCATCAAGATTCGGCAGCGGGCCGTCGCGACGGAGTTAGCACAGCTCAATCATCGGATGACCGAAGCGCAGCAGCAAATCACTCAGTTAGAAGAACTCAAAACAAAAAGCAAGGCCATGATGAAAACCATGGTGATGACCGCCGAACTGCTCGAGCCGGTCCCCCGCAGTATCATTCTGGCGTCCTTGACAAACAACCTGCCTTCCGGCGTTTCACTGCTGGATTTTGGGTTGAAAGAAAAAGAAATTCAGGTGTACAAACCCGCTTCTAACACGACGGGCAGTCGGTACAGTAAATCGAATACGAAGGCCGCCGCAAGCGCACCTGAGAAAATAATTGCGACCCATCTTCAGATCAAAGGCCTTGCCCCCAGTGATATTCAGGTCGCCGGTTTTATCGCTAATTTGAGTAACGCGATCCTGTTTGACGAGGTTTCGTTGGTCGAGTCCAAAGAAGTTGAAATTGAGAAGATCAAATATCGCGAGTTTTATCTGAAAGCGAACATTCGACCCGAACTGATGCTGACCAAAGAGAATATTGACATGATCCGCGAAAAGCGGGAACAGACCACATAGGAATCAGACAAACGATACCGAAAGGATCTTAAAATGAACAGTAGTCTTCGATACCTCATCTTTTTTATATTGATCGTGGGAATGGCGTATGTGTCATGGGCCTATATGATTAAGCCGGCGAATGAGCATCTGACACAGGAACGGTCCAAAATGGAAGTGATGCGCGCCAAGCTGGGTGAATTGGAACGCGCGACCGCTGCCGCTAAGGATCTGGCCGGCCAGCTCAAAAAAATCGAAGAAGCGATTGAGGCATTTGAAAGCAAGCTGCCTCCCAGCAGCGAAATCCATACCGTTCTTGAAGATGTTACCCTGATCGCCCAACGACACGGTCTAACGCCCAAGAGCATACGAACCCATAATAACAAGGACAATCGCGGCTATATCGAGCAACCCCTCGCGATGGAGCTGACCGGTAATTTCAACTCGTATTACGCCTTTCTGCTTGAACTGGAGCAACTGGACCGCATCACGAAGATTCGGGAGTTGGAATTAAAAAAGGCCAGACAGGAAGGTCAGACAGAAGCGACTTTTGTCATGAGTATTTTCTTCCAGAACGCCGCTTAAACTCAATACTAAAAATTTATGGAGAATGGCTATGTTATCGTATCTGAAAGATGGAAACTCAGTACCTGCGTCATCTGATATGCCGGGCAGCGATCAGTCGGCAAGCAGTACAGAAGATTATCTAACCGTCTCAGGTCAGAGCCAAAAAGTTCGCCGGAGTACTATGATATTGGTGGTTCTGTTCGCTGTCGGGGCGATTGGGATATGGCTCATGGTCAAAAAAACAACCCCCACTACGGCCAATGCCGAACCCAGTCAGGATCAGGTCCAGCTTGAAACAGCGCTGGCCCAGTTAGACAGTATGCAGAGTGAAATGGATGCTCAGATAAACTCTGTTGCCGGGCGTTTTTCTCGCTTTAACAATGTTGATCAAGTCGCTGTCGATGAGCTGAAAAAGAATCCGTTTATCAGAAAAGGACTGGATTATGCCCCCTCGAGTGGCGCCGGAACGCAACAACACGAACAAGCCCGACAGGAAGCACAGATCATCGGAATGGGTGTGGAGCTATGGAGCATTACGGCAACGCCCAAGGGGATGTGCTGTATGATCGATGATACCGTGCTGTACGAAGGGGACACCTATAGAAGCATGACTGTAAAATCCATTGTGGGAGAAATCGTTACGCTGGAATACAAGGGCATTGATATTGAACTGAAGATGAACGAATGAAGCGACTATTCGGAAAAAAGACGGAACAACCACAGGCGGATTATTCTGCCGTGCTGGATCTGGACGCCGGGCAAACGGATCTTACGCCGGGCCTGCAGAACCTGTACAGTCCCCAAACCACGACCCAGACTCGCATTCGCGATGTCGCGGATATTCTCCTGGAAGATGAACTGCTTTCGGCTGATCAACTGGACGCTATTCGCCATCAACAGCAGGAAAACGGCGCGGACCTTGAAACTCTGCTGACCGAACAGGGGGTTGACACGGAACTGCTCCTCCGGGCCAAGGCCAAATTATATGGTTATGAATTCAGAACGATCGTTCCCGAACAAATCGACCATAAAGCGTTCTCGCTAATGGATATTAAAACCATCCGTGAGAATCAGGTGATGCCGATCAAGATCGCCGAGAACGGTGTTTTGTTGGTAGCCACGACACAACCGTCCAATGTTTTCGCCATTGACGATGTGAAGCGGCAGACCGGCATGACGGTGGATGTGGTGGTTTGCGTTGCTAACGATATCGAGGCGGCCTGCGAAGAATTGGACGACGGCAAGTTCGACTATAATGTTGATGATCTCATGATCGAGCTGGACGATATTGAACTGGTGCAGGATGACGAGGAAGATGTTGAAGACCTCGAAAAGAGTGCCGGCGAGTCGCCTGTCATTAAATTTGTCAACTTTCTGCTGAGTAATGCCCTGCATGAAGGCGCCAGTGATATTCACATCGAACCCAAAGAAAAGTTTACCAAGATCCGCTATCGTATCGACGGTATTTTATTTGATACCAAGCAGGCGCCTTCCAAGATGCACGCGGCGATTGTTTCCCGTATCAAAATTATGTCAAATCTGGATATTTCCGAACGGCGTATCCCTCAGGATGGCAAGATCGCCGTCATCATGGGCGGCCGCGGCGTGGACCTGCGTATATCGGTTTTGCCCACCAGTCACGGCGAAAAAGTCGTGATTCGACTGCTGGACAGCAAGAGCATTATGATCGGACTGGACGATTCCGGTATGCAGCCGCGAATCCTCGCCGCGTTTCAGGAACAGATCGCCCAGCCCAACGGGATTCTGCTGGTTACAGGCCCCACTGGTTCCGGTAAGAGTACGACACTCTATTCGGCACTGGCCCAGATGGACAGCGACACTTTGAATGTCTCAACGGTGGAAGACCCTGTTGAGTATAATCTTGAATTCTGTAACCAGGTTCAGGTCAATGAAAAGGCCGGGCTGACATTTGCCGGCTCACTGCGGTCGCTGCTCAGACAGGATCCTGATATTATTATGATCGGCGAAATCCGCGACCAGGAAACTTCGCGCATCGCCGTGCAGGCCGCTCTGACCGGGCATTTGGTTTTGTCCACACTGCACACGAACGATGCTCCCGGCAGTGTATCTCGACTGGTGAACATCGGCATTGAACCGTATCTGATCGCCGCATCACTGAACGGCATTCTCGCTCAGCGGCTGGTTCGCCGGATTTGTACAAATTGTAAGGAACCGTTTACGGCGCCGGATAACCTTCGTAAATATCTGGACGGTGCACAGATCGAACAACATGAACTGATGCACGGGGCGGGCTGCGATCAGTGTCGCGACAGCGGATATTCCGGTCGTTTAGGCATTTATGAACTGCTGGTCATCGATGAAGAGTTCCGTCAGATCATTAACACGGATTCATCGGTCAACAGTATACGCGCCGCCTTCCGCAGGAGCGGCTGGCCCAATCTGTTCGAGGACGGACTGCTGAAAGTCAAAGACGGACTTACAACGATTGAGGAAATCCTGCGTGTGGCCGAGGTGGGCGACGCGGTCGATGCGCAAACAACAGAACCCACCCATAATTCGGAAAATGAGGCGTCTGCCGAAGATCAACAAGGCGATTGCTGAACAGGAAAATCAGATACAGGAGTCAATAATGATTGATATAAAACAAATGCTGGCGATGGCCATTGAAGCAGGGGCGTCGGATGTTCACATTAACATCGAAATGCCTCCCATTATGCGTATTAACACCGAGCTGATGATGATGGATCTGCCCGAAGTATCCAACGATGATGCGGGCAAGATGATTCTTGAGTTGATCGGCGAAGACAAGTTCAAAAAGTTCCTCGAAAAACGGGACTGGGACTTTTCAACGATGATCGATGACGGAAGCCGATTTCGGGTCAATGCCCATTTCCAAAAAGAATCGTTCGCGCTTTCGTTTCGTGCGATTTCAAACCATATCCCTGACATTGAAGAGCTGCACCTGCCCGAAGTGGTTACAGAGTTGACAGATCTGCCTCGCGGACTGGTCGTGGTAACCGGACACACCGGTTCCGGTAAAAGTACCACACTGGCGTCGATGGTCGATGTCATCAATCAGAAAAATCGCAAGCGCATCATCACGCTGGAAGACCCTGTTGAGTACCTCATGGAAAACAAGTCCTGTATGATCGAGCAGCGGGAAATGGGATCGGACTGTACCTCATTTTCTTCCGGCCTTCGCCATGCATTGCGTCAGGATCCCGATATCATTCTTGTGGGTGAAATGCGCGACTTGGAAACCACCAGCTCGACAATTACCGCCGCCGAAACCGGTCACCTGGTTTTCTCGACACTGCATACGGTCAATGCCTCGCAGACCGTTGAACGAATTATCGATATTTATCCCGCCAGCCAGCAAAACCAGATTCGTGCGATGCTGTCCAATACGCTGCAAGCGGTGATTTCGCAAACGCTGTTCCGTCGTGTGGATCAGCCCGGTATGGTTCCCTGTTGTGAAATTTTACTGTGTACCTCAGCGGTTCGCAACTGCATCCGCGAAAACCGGATTTTTGAAATTCCCAATATCATCGAGACTTCACGGCGGTTGGGGATGCAGACGATGGATCATAGTATCCAGCAAAACTATATGAAGGGTTTTCTGGATCGCGAAGAGGCGATTATTCGTGCCAGCAACCCCGGCAAAATGGAAAAACTTCTGCCCGCGACCCCACAGCCCCAAGTAGCTGAACAGGCATAAAACAACGGAGCAACTCGATGTCACTATTAGAAAAATTTAAATCACAGAATACCCCCCCTAAAGCCGAACAGCGGAGCCATCATGCTGCGGCTGCCATTTCCTCGACAACCACCAGCACAACCGCAAAGGGTGGATTTCGGGTTGAGTTTGGACCCAGTCGAAAAGATATTCTGAATTTCACCAACCAACTGGCCGTGATGATCCGCGCCGGTATCAGTTTACAGGACTCGCTGGAATCGGTTGGCAGCCAGATCGAGAAAGAAAAATTTCGCTTCGTCGTATTGGACCTGAAAGCCCGCATCGAAGCGGGGCAGAGTTTTTCTCAGGCACTGGCCGAGCATCCGGAAGTATTTAACAACCTCTATATTAATATGATTGCGGCGGCGGAAATCTCCGGTTCCATGAGTTCAATGCTCAGGCAGTTGACCGACTATCTGGACCAAGAGGCGGAAACACGCAGCCAGGTCATCAGCGCGATGGTGTATCCCGGCATTATTGCCACCATGGCAGTTACCTGTGTGACCTTTTTGATGACATTCGTGCTGCCTCGATTTTTGAAAGTCTTTGCTGGAAAGGAACACCTTCTTCCCGGTCCTACAAAGGCCCTGATGATGTTGAGTGGAGTGATGACCAATTATTGGTTCATTGTTTTCCCCAGTATCGCCGGTACCATTGGCGCTTTCTGGTATTTTACCAGCAAGACCGATGCCGGAAAAGCATGGTGGGATTTGATGAAACTACGACTGCCTTTGCTGAAAATGCTGTGCCGCAGTTTATATATCACGCGCAGTATGCACACCATGGGCGTATTGACGAACGCGGGCGTGCCTATTCTCGATACCTTATCGATCACCGCGCATATTACCGGCAATCGCCTCTATGAAGATATGTGGAAAGGCGTTTATGAAGAAGTCCGGCAGGGTAAAAAGATCGCCGGAAGCTTGGCCAGCTATGGGCTGATGCCCGGCAATGTGGTTCAGATGATCCAGTCCGGCGAAGAATCCGGAACGCTGGGTGATGTTCTGAGCGATATTGCTGATTTCTATGGACGGGAACTGAAAACAGTGATTAAAACCGTAACGGGTATGATCGAGCCCATTATGATCGTCTTGATGGGTGTGCTGGTCGGCTTTATCGCGATGAGTATTATTCTGCCCATCTTCAAGATGTCCGCTGTTGTATCGTAATGACTCTATCGGAGATCGTAGATATGAAAAATACAGCTAAAAAACATAAAACACGCGGCGGCTTTACGCTGATCGAGGCCCTGTTCGCGGCCATGCTGCTGGGCTTAGTGATCGCTGCATTAGCGGCGGCCAGCACCTCCTTCACCATGGCCAATGGCTACGGCGTGGACCTGTCCACGGCAGAGTTTTTGATCGAAGAAATGCGAGAACGCACGGCCAATATCGATATCGATACACTCCTCGCCAGTTATGAAGGGCAAACATTCAGCCCTCCTGTTGATGTTAGCGGGGCCGATATGGCTGACTTTGGCCAGTTCGCTCAGCAGGTTGAAATCGCTTTTGTGGAGTCCGGCAATTTCTCCAATACTGTTACCGGACCCACTGATTTCGTCCGTGTAACCGTAACCGTAACCAAGGGCAGCCAACCCATCAGCAACACAAGCTGGATTCGGGCTCGGCTGAACTAAAAAGGGGACACTGCAATGAAAACTCTTACACATCAAAATAAGAGCGGTTTCACGATGGTCGAGGTGTTGATTTCGCTGACCATTCTGGCAACATTAATGGCGGCGGTAGCGTTCGCGTTCGATGCGGCCGTTACCAATTACCAGACCAATAAGGGCATCTATGAAACCGTCAATACCGGTCGTCAGGCCCTGCTGCGAATGACCAATGATCTGCGAACCGCGAGCATCGTCGCGTTGGAGGCAGACGATTCACCTGATCAAAATACGAAAATCAGTCTCATTAACAACAACGGCGACAACATCACCTATCGATTTGATAACACGGACAATACATTGTATTACGATGACAACAGTACGACCCCTCCCACCCCCTACACGCTATGCAAAAATGTAACCGCAGGGACATTCAACCGCACCGAACACACTATTGACCGGGACAACGGTCTTGGTGGAACCGAACCGGTACAGGCCATCCGAGATGTCCGGATCGTGCTGACTGTAACTGATGATGCCGGCGACATTTCCCAGACACTGGCGGCGGCGACGCTGGTGCGTAAAAACCAATAAGCATAAAAAAAGCCCGGCTTTCCAGTCGGGCTACTGGGAACGCGACCGTCTCGGTCGCATTTTTTAGTGCGGGCGAGACACCCGCGCTCCCATTACTCTTTAATCTGCAGAACCACATACTGGGCGTACCGTCCGGTGCCAACCAACAGCAGTGCCTTTTTGCTTTCCTCTGATTCTTTCATTGCTTCATTGAATTCGCCCACATTGGCAACCTCGTTCCGGTTAACGCTGAAGATGACCATCCCCCCGCGAATGCCCGCCCGCGCCGCAGGGCTGCCGGGTTTGACCTTGACGACGACAACACCCTCGCCTTCGGTTGCCTTATATGGGTCGGCAGCGGCCTCATCAATTGTTTTAACCGTCAGGCCGAACTTTTGACCCAAATCAGATGTGTCCGCCAATTCACTATCGGCCTTGGAGCCAACCTTGACGGTGACTTTCTTTTCCTTGCCATCACGGATGATAGTAAACTCCACTTCTGTCTCCGGCGTGGTGAACCCGATGATGTTTTTTAAGTCTTGGGGGGCTTCGACTTTTTTATCATCAATCCCAATAACGACATCGTCTTTTTTTAGCCCCGCTTTATCCGCCGGACTGTTTTCGGTGATACGGGTAACCAGTACCCCTTTATTATTTTCGAATTTAAAAAAATCGGCCATATCTGACGAAATATTCTGCATTCCAATACCGACATAACCCCGCTGGACCTTGCCCGTTTCGATCAACTGTTCCTTGACCGCTTTGGCCATATTGGCCGGAACTGCCAAGCCAATGCCCATGTAGCCGCCGTCTCCGGTAATAATTGCCGAGTTAATTCCGATGACTTCACCGTCGAGATTGAGCAGCGGCCCACCGGAGTTACCCGGATTGATCGCTGCGTCTGTCTGAATGAAATCCTGGTAAACATCTTCGCCTCTGTGCATGACATCGTTGCGACCCAATGCGCTGACAACTCCTACGGTCAGGGTTTCGGTCAGACCAAAAGGATTGCCGATGGCGATCACCCATTCGCCGATCTGGAGTTGGTCGGAATCGCCTAATTCTAAAAACGGCAGATCATCGACATCTTTAATTTTCAACAGGGCCACATCCGCTTTGTCATCGGAGCCGACCAACTCAACATCTTCGTATTTATTCCCACCATCGGTAATGATCGTGATTTCGTCAGCGTCATCAATGACATGATGATTGGTCAGAACGAAACCATCGGCACTGATGATAAAGCCCGATGCCTGTCCCTCGCGATATTGTGGGGTGTCTGGTCGCTGCCTGCGAGGAGAGCGGCCACCAAAAAACCGTTCAAAAAAATCATCGTCAAACGGTGAGCCGGATCCAAAGCCAGATATCTGCTGATGAACTTTAGCCCGCACATGCACCGCAACCACCGCCGGCGTTGCCTGCTCAGCGACAGCCGAAAATGCCTTACTGGTCTTACGAAGCGTTTCGATACCGTTGGTGTCCACATCGGCGGCCTGCACCCAAACCATAGTTGTCAGGATAAAAAGAACCACGCTTTTGAATACATTTCTCGCTTTCACAATTTTCCCTTTCCTGTGTCTTTTTTGTAAAAATTCGTAAAGAAAATACTTTGAGATAATACGCCCCAAAGATTCATTTGTTCAAAAAACCGTGGTGCTTTCATTGTTAGAGCCGAAGGCTCGTTATACAGTAGCCGGGGGTGAAACCCCCGGTTGAGAATACCCCTAATCATCCAAAGCCCCAACGGGGCGAGATATTCTGCTATATTTCGCACTCTTCCGGTTCCGTTTCGCCCTGTTCAGGGCTAATAGGTGCATGGGAACCCCAATACCGGCGGTTATCACCACCGGCTATTATATTAAAGCCCTTCGGGCTTCATCATGCTACGAATCATCTGCTTCATCCGAATCGTTCTGCTCTGAATGGTCGTCGTTACCGCTGTTCTCAGCGGGAGCATTGTCGCCGTCATCAGCGGTCTTTTTTGCCGCTTTTTCCTGTTCCAGCTTTAACAGGTCGGCCACCGTTGGCTTGTCCAGTGTTTTGCCGTCGAGGATTCGTTTGACATCTTCGGCATCCAATGTCTCGTACTTCAGCAACGCCTGGGTCAATGCCTCTACCTTGTCTTTCTGGGACTCAATCAAGTCCTTAACCTCCGCATAAGCGGCATCAATCAGCCGCTTGATCTCACAGTCAATGGCTTCAGCTGTTTTTTGCGAATACTCCGGTCCCATGCTGTAGTAGGCCTCTGGTCCGGAGTCCGGGGAATACTTGATCGGTCCCAGTTTTTCGGCCATGCCCCACTCGGTCACCATTTCGCGTGCGATGTTGGTGGCCTGCTGAATATCCGACTGCGCCCCGCTGGTGATGTCGTCGCAGAACAACTCCTCAGCCACGCGCCCGCCAAAGCAGACCTGCAAATTCGCGAGGCAGTATTTTTTCGAATAGTACAATCGATCCTTTTTTGGCAGCGAAAAAGTCGCACCGCCCATCGGGCCGCGCGGGATGATGCTGACCTTATGCAGCGGATCCGCGTCTTCCAGAATCGACTGTACCAGTGCGTGTCCGGCTTCATGATAGGCCGTCATCTTACGATCCTGATCGTCCACTTCCCGGCTGCGTTTGGCCCGGCCCCATCGAACCTTGTCGCGGGCCTCCTCAAAGTCAGACATCTCAACAAAATCCTTATCCTGCATACTGGCACTGATGGCCGCTTCGTTGATCAGTGCTTCCAGTTCAGCGCCGCTGAACATTGGCGTCCCGCGGGCCAACCGCTCAAAATCAGTATTCGGATCATATTTGACTTTCTTGGCGTGGATCTGCAGGATTTTCATTCGCCCTTTCAGATCAGGCAGCGGCACCACCACCGTTCGGTCAAATCGACCCGGTCGAGTCAATGCGCCGTCGAGAATGTCGCCGCGGTTGGTTGCGGCCATTACGATCACCTGATCGTCTGTCCCAAACCCATCCATTTCTACGAGAATCGCATTGAGTGTTTGTTCCCGTTCATCATGGCCGCCGCTGGCAAAACCGGGTCCGCGTTTTTTACCGATAGCATCCACTTCATCCAGAAAGATGATACAGGGCGCGTTTTCTTTGGCCTGCTTGAACAGATCCCGAACGCGGCTGGCACCAACACCGACAAACATCTCCACAAAATCACTGCCCGCGATACTGAAAAACGGCACATCCGCTTCACCCGAAATGGCCTTAGCCAGCAGCGTCTTACCGCAACCGGGAGGGCCCACAAGAAGCACGCCGCGAGGAATACGCCCACCCAGTTTTTTGAACTTTTTTGGATTCCTTAAAAATTCGATAATCTCAGCGACCTCGTCTTTGGCTTCTTCGATTCCGGCGACATCATCAAAGGTCATTTTGGATTCTTTGCCTTGCATCTTGTGCTTGCTGCGGCCAAAGTTCATCAGCATCCCCCCCCCGCCCTTCATATTCCGGATAAAGAAAAAATAGACCAACCCCACGATCAGAATCAGCGGCAGCAAATTGACCAACAATGGCAGCACCCAGCTTTCGCCGGTACTGTCATATTCGGCAACGCCATTGTCTTTGAGCCATGTTGAGAAGTTTTCCGGCAGCATCTCCGGCGCATAACCTACCTCATAAACCTTTGCCGCCGCCTTATCGCCCTGATTTAGAAGCTCGACCGCTGCGTCTGTAAGCTCCCCCTTGATCTTTCGGGCGGATTCATTTAACTCCGCACTCTGGACATAGCGCTGCTCTACATAGGTCTCAAACTCAGAATACTTCAGTGGCTGTACGCGGTTCATTTTCGTGAGTGTCATCAAAACAAACATGACGACCAAGCCGATCAGCAACCAGCTAAACGGCCCCCGGCTGTATTTAGGCAGCGGGGGCTTGGGGCCGGATGGTTTGAGCGGTTTTTTTTGAGGCGGTATTGGTTTTTCAGTCATATCTTTTTAGTTCTTAGTTTTGAGTTTTAAGTTCTTAGTTAAAATTTAACGGCGCGAGAGGACGATTACATCAGCATCCGTCGGTAGGCGGATTCCATCTATTTAATATTGGCTCTTTAATCTTTTTATTCTACCAAGGTGTTTCCATCAGTTCCACGACCCGGACGGCCACTTTATTCACGGCCCGGTTGATGGAATACTCAAATGTTTGCCCCAGCGGATCCGAATAGCTGCTTGAGGCGTAAACTTTTTCTCCATCAATCAGCAATCGCCCGGTTTTCAGGTCTTTCCAGGTAACCCGAACATTGACGAGTGTTTCCTGCTCGATCGGCTTGGCCGAATAGCGATCTGTCGCCAAGACACTGGAGCGGATACCCAGCTGGCCGCTGAGAACCGAATCGGCGATATTCCTGTCAGAAACGATTTTGTAAGGGGTCTGTGATTCAATGCGTTTACAAATCGCATCGGTCAGCACAAACTCATGCCCGCGGCGAAAGCTCGTCGTATCGAACATTTCTACATACACCGTTTGCACCTGTTCAGGATAGAGCCAGTTATTCTGATAGCCGCCACAACCGGCCACCGGCAGCAGGGTTGCCGCACCGAACACAACGATAACTGATAACAGTGTCTTTTTCATATCGATTGCTTCCCGCTACTGTTTGGATTCCGATTTGTTTTTAGAGCTAAATAACGGTTCCAGATAAAACCACTTGTCCAGAAACTTTGTTGTTCCGGTCACAGTTCGTCGCCGCAGGTTCATTTTAATCGGCGAAACCGCATCCGGCATCAGTCGTGCCTGTGCCATTTGTGCCGCCTTGCTGTCGGGCCATTGGGCCAGCACCTTATGATACGACCGGTTTGCCGCATCCAAATGCCCCGTCCGTTCGTAGTAAAAACCCGTTTCGTATTCCTTGTAGGCCAGTTGCTCGGCGATCAGAGTGATAGTTTCGTTGATTTCCAGCCGTTCTGCATCCTGCGGATACCGCGTTTTGTAATCCTCAAAATACGAACGGGCGCTGGCCAGAACCGTCGCGTCATACGGAGTACCATCATAGGAAGCGTGAAGGGATTGAGCCATCCGCAACACGGCCCTCTGCCGGGTTTGGCCGGTGGGCCAGCGGTCGGCAATCTCCTGCCATGTGTAATAGGCCTCCACGAATTGCTCTCTGCGTTCCTGATTTTCGGCCAGCGTCGTCAGCGACCGCAGCGCAATCGGCGCGTTTCCGGCACGATCCGTAACATCCCGCATCAGTTCAACACCTGTATCAAACGCCGGCAATCTGATAATCTTTATGAAGCTGCGTTTCTGTCCCTGCAAGTAAGCGGTTCCAATCGAATAAATCCGCTCCAATGCCGCCGGTTGCAAAACACTAACCGGCCAGGCATCGATAAACTTCTTATATGCAGTCGCGGCCTTATACCATTTGGCGGCGGCATACAGCTTTTCAGCATCCAGATAGGCCTGTATCTCGGCCCCCGCCATATCAGGAAAATCGCTTTTGATCTGCTCCAGTGCGCTGACCACATCGGACTTCTTACCCGTCAAAAGCTGCTGTTTGATCTTCGATACGGCCAACAAATACTCGCCCTCGGGCGTATCGGCCGTGTTCCGCCAGCTATTTTCACCGCTGAGATGGTAGGTTTCAGCCGCAACAACCCCAGCCAGAATTGACAGTGCCACCAAAACCATCCAAATCTGTTTGATTTTTGAAACCATAAGTGCTTTCCTACAATACAGTTAATGTACACCGCCGGACGAGGCCCTCAATATGACGGCCAGTCATCCATTTTTCTTCCAAACCGCACATTATATCGATGTTAGAGCCGGTTGCAACCGAATGTTGCGGCTTTTTAGCTCCGACAACGGGTGGCATAGTCAAGCTATGCTTGGCCATGTGGGATTCCGTTAATCTGTAATCCCAAGATCGTCTTTGGTAATAATACTGTCAAAAACCTGTCCCGCAGCTTCGACATTTTCACGACCGCCCTGCTTGCGGTCGATGACACAGACGATCTTTTTAACCGTCGCTCCGGCCTCGGTGATAATCTTAGCCGCTTCCAGCACTTGTCCGCCGGTGGTGGCAATATCCTCGACCAGCAGCACGACATCGCCGGCTTTAATCACACCTTCAACCATTTTGCTCGTGCCGTAGTCCTTTTTGCTGTTGCGAACAATGATCCATGGCAAATTGGCCTCCATCGCCGTCGCCGCGGCCAGTGCCACCCCGCCCAGCTCCGCCCCGGCGATCAGCGTAACATCGTCGGTCAGATGCTTGCAGAATTCCTTGCCCAATTCCCGCAATATATCCGGCTGGGTCTCGAACAAATACTTGTCCATATAATATTTACTGCGTTTGCCGCTGCGAAGAAGAAAATCCCCTTCCAGATAAGACGCTTCCTTGATCCGTGCTGTAAGTGCTGTTTTGTCCATTTTATCTCCTGTGTTAATGCTTTTATTTTGTCCACAGATTTCACTGATTAACACAGATTTTCTTTTATATTTTAATCCGTGAAATCAGTGTAATCGGTGGACTATATTTTCCGTGTATTTCCGTGCATTCCGTGGTTAAACTTTTAACTCTACTTTCTTATTCAACGCCTTTCGGTATTTCCTCCGCACTGGGGTAACAACTTCGGCGATGAACTCATTGACCTGTTCCGGACTGCGGCCGATATAGGCCTTGGGGTTCATGACCTTTTTGAAGTCCACCTTTGCAAACGCCGGGTCCGCTTTGAGGCGGTCGAGAAGATCGTTTTCTTTGCCGTGCTGTTTGACCTGTGCGGCGGCTTCGTGGGAATAGACGCGGATCAGTTCGTGCAGTTCCTGCCGATTGCCGCCGGCCTGCACCCCGGCCATCATGATGTTTTCGGTCGCCATAAACGGCAGTTCGCTCATCACCCTTGCGGCGATGACCTTGGGATAGACCACCAAACCCGATGCGACATTAATCATAATCTCCAAAATGCCGTCGGTGGCCAAAAACGCCTCGGCAATGCTAACCCGCCGATTCGATGAATCATCCAGCGTTCGCTCCAGCCATTGTTCGGCGGCGGTCATTGTCGGGCTGCTTGCAAGCGACATCACCAAACGCGCTAACCCCGTCGTGCGTTCGCATCGCATGGGGTTGCGTTTGTAGGCCATGGCCGACGAGCCGATCTGTGATTTCTCGAACGGTTCCTCAAGCTCTTTTAGATTCGCCAGCAGACGGATGTCGTTACACATCTTGTGTGCCGACTGCGCGACCGATGCCAGTGCATCAACGGCCAGCTTATCGATTTTTCGCGGATAAGTCTGCCCCGTTACCACGCAACGATTTTTAAAACCAAATGCCTTAGCGACCCTCTCATCCAGCCGCTTGACCTTATTGTGATTGCCGTCAAGCAAAGCAAGGAACGATGCCTGCGTACCGGTCGTGCCTTTGACACCGCGGAACGGCATGGTTTCGACTCGACGCTGAATATCCTCCAGGTCCATTGCGAAATCGTAGCACCACAGCGTGGCGCGTTTTCCGACGGTGGTTAATTGCGCGGGCTGATAATGCGTAAAGCCCAGCGTCGGCATCGCGCGATATTGCTTTGCGAACTTACCCAGCCGGTCGATCAATGCCGCCGTCTTGCTCGCGAGGATTTCCAACCCCTCACGCATAATGATCAGGTCTGCGTTGTCACCCACATAGCAACTCGTCGCGCCCAGATGAATGATCGGAGCCGCCTTCGGTGCCACATCGCCAAAGGTATGCACATGCGCCATTACATCGTGGCGAAACTTCTTTTCATAGCGGGCGGCCTTTTTGTAATCAATATCGTCCAGATGCTTTTTCATCTGATTAAGCTGAACATTGGTAATTTTCAGCCCCAGCTTTTGCTCGGCCCGTGCCAACTCCAGCCATAACCTGCGCCAGGTCGAAAACTTTTTGTCCGCACCAAACAAAGCCGACATCTCCGGCGAAGCGTTCCGTTCAACCAATGGGTTTGTATAATTGACCGTATCTTTTGCCATACTTTCTTTCCTTTTCTGTCCACAGATTGCTCAGATTATTTATATTTACCATGAAGAACTTGAAGTTTTATTATTTTATCTTCATTTCCTTCATGAGCTTCATGGTTGAGAAATCTGCGGCTAAGATAATACCGTTTCAATTTCCTTTATATCGTCTGCGTCCAACGGCGGCAGTGTACCACGAAACACACCATCCGGCAATGAATCAATCAGAAATTGAACTGGACAATTTTACCCATAGCTGATGCCGCGGACGAAATACAGTGCATTCAGGGCCAATAGATGAATTGGACCAAAGATACGGCCCATGACCATCCACGCGATTAAGATGCCGAACATCCGCAGGGTCGGATGCGACATCAGTTGTCGGTATTTGTAGAGCATTTCACCCTTGAAGACAAACTCCCCGATGGCCATTCCATCCAGCGGCGGCACAGGGATCAGATTAAATACCAACAGCACCAGATTCAGCGTAAACAGGATGCTAACCAGAACCGCCAGTCCCATCGGAAAGCCATCGGCGTTGGCTTCGACAACGGTTGTAAAACCGAGCTTCTCCGGCGGACAAAACAGCCCCGCCGCGATGCCAAGGTGAATCAGCAAACCCGCGAGAACAATCAACGCCAAATTCGCCGCCGGGCCGGCCAGCGACATCATCGCTGCCTGCTTGGGATGCGCTCGCGACCAGTATGGATCATACGGCGTACTGGCCCAGCCGATCATCCACCCGGCTCCGACAAACGACAGCAGCGGCACGACAATCATCCCGACCGGCGACCGCTGAATATGCGGCACCGGATTCAGCGTCGCCAGGCCATGATGGGCCGCCGTGTGGTCACCATATAAATAACCCACAAACGCATGCGCATACTCATGCAGCACCACGGAAAAAACAAACACAATATACCACAAAATACACAGCTGTAACGGTTCCAAATGCGACTCCTTTTTTTAATTAGGGACAAGGGGGGTGTTGAAAAAGCCCCCTGCATCCAGTATAATATCATCTTACATTAACCCAAGAGTAATATCAAGCACGGAGGTTGATACTGCCAATATCCGCGTTGAGAATCAGTTGGACTTTGGCAGACCATGGCTCGCGTTGCAACTGATACATAAACTCAAGTTTGATGAATTACTCGAAACGGTAATACCGCAGGGAAGGGAGGAGATACCATGGTCGAAAATGGCACTGGTACTTGCGATATGTCGGCTGTGCAATCCCTCAAGCGAGCTTTATATTGCTGAACATTATTATAAGAGTACCGCTATGCCGGAGCTATTGGGTGTACCGTCAGAAAAGGTTTATGATGAACGGTTGTATCGTGCATTGGACAAACTTCTACCTCACAAAAAAGTTTTGGGGAAACATTTAAAGGCCCGTCTCAGCAGTCTGTTCGGCTTGAAGTATGATTTATTGCTGTACGATGTTACCAGTACATATTTTTCCAGCCAAGTCCCCGAATGTCATAAATGCCATATAGCGTTTCGCAAAATCGCCGAAAAACCAATGAGATGACAACTACCGCACTATCCAGAACTGCCCCAATATCACCTCGCCCAATCGCTCTAACTCTCGCTAAAATAACACCTTGTCCCACATAATCCCGCGCACGCTCGGCCAATCCCGCACACATCCGCTGTGCGCCATCTTGCATTTCGTTCTACACCCGATGCAATATATTTTTCGGTGTTGACATTGAGCGGCTTTGGGTCTATAGTCCACACTCATTTTATGCGACTACGGAAAATTACTGCGCATATGAGACCCGATTCTGTATAAGGTCGGGGACAAAAAATATGAAAATTACGAAATTTTAACCGTTAAAACGCTACAGGAGAGTTACGAAATGGCAAAGAAGACAGCTACTAAAAAAACAGCGAAGAAAAAAACTGCTAAGCGGGTGTATTTCTTCGGCAACGGAAAAGCCGAAGCAAATGCGAAGATGAAAGAATTGCTCGGCGGCAAAGGGGCTAACTTGGCCGAGATGAGCAGATTGGGCGTTCCGGTTCCTCCGGGATTTACCATCTCAACCCAGACCTGTCATGACTTTAATAAGCTCGGCCAAAAATGGCCCCGCGGCCTCAAGGTCGAAGTCGAGAAAAATGTAGCCAAGCTCGAAAGAGCCATGAAAGCCAAGTTCGGCGATCCAAAGAAGCCGCTGCTGGTTTCGGTTCGTTCCGGCGCTGCTGTTTCGATGCCGGGAATGATGGACACCGTCCTGAACCTGGGCCTTAATGATGATGTCGTCGCTGGTATCATCAAAAAGACCGGCAACCCCCGCTTTGCGTATGACATTTACCGCCGCTTTATCGATATGTTCGGCGATGTCGTAATGGGCTGTCATCATGAAAAATTTGAGCACGCCATCGATGCCGCTAAGAAAAAGGCCAAGGTTGCTAACGACAACGAACTGTCCGCAGATCAATTGAAAGCCGTTGTTGATGATTACAAGAAGATTTACAAAAAAGAAATCGGCAAGATGTTCCCGCAGAATCCGATAGATCAGTTGACACTGGCCGTTAATGCCGTCTTCGGAAGCTGGGACATTCCTCGTGCTGTTAAGTACCGCAAACTGAACGACATCACCGGCCTGCTTGGCACGGCGGTCAATGTTCAGGCGATGGTCTTTGGCAACATGGGCGACGACTGCAGCACAGGCGTATGCTTTACACGAAACCCCAGCACCGGTAAGAAAGAATTTTACGGCGAATACCTCATCAACGCCCAGGGCGAAGATGTTGTCGCCGGTATCCGCACACCGCTGGACCTCAAGCATCTCAAGAAAGACATGCCCAAGGCCTACAAAGAGCTGACCGCGCTGATGACCCGGCTGGAAAAGCATTATAAAGATATGCAGGATATGGAATTCACCGTTCAGGAAGGTGTCCTGTACATCCTGCAGACCCGTAACGGCAAACGGACCGCCGAAGCGGCCGTTCAGATCGCAGTTGATATGGTCAAAGAAAAAGTGATCAAGCAAAGCGATGCTGTGATGCGGGTAACACCCAAACAGCTTGACCGTCTGCTGCATCCGCATTTCGACGCCAAGGCCACCCGTAATGTCATCACCACCGGTCTTCCGGCTTCTCCAGGAGCGGCGGTTGGACAGGTTGTCTTTGACGCTGACACTGCTGAACAGTGGCGTGACAAGGGCAAAAAGACCATTCTCGTCCGCATCGAAACCAGCCCCGAAGACATCGGCGGCATGGACGCGGCGGTTGGCATTCTGACCCAGCGCGGCGGAATGACTTCGCACGCGGCGGTGGTTGCTCGCGGAATGGGCAAATGCTGCGTAGCCGGTTGCGGCGACATGACCATCAATTATAAAGCCAAAAAGTTCACCGTCGGCGGTAAAACAGTCAAAGCCGGCGACTGGATCAGCTTAGACGGTTCACTCGGCCAGGTCATTCTCGGTCAGGTCCCGACCGTTGAGCCAAAACTCGCCGGTTCGTTCGGACAGTTCCTGAAGATGTGCGACAAGTTCCGCACGCTGGGCGTTCGCACCAATGCTGACACGCCGGGCGACAGCAAACGCGCCCGCGACTTCGGCGCCGAAGGCATCGGCCTGACGCGAACCGAACATATGTTCTTCGAGGGCGAACGCATCTGGCCGGTTCGTGAGATGATTCTCGCTGCCGATGACTATGCGGCCCTGCTGACCGGCCTGGCAGACACCCGCGATAAAAAGGAAGCCGCCGCTCTGAAGAAACAGTATGGCGGAGCCAAAAAACAGTTTGAGGGTGCATTGAAGAAATTGCTGCCCTATCAGCGAAAAGACTTTGTCGGCATCTTCAAGGCGATGGCCGGCCTGCCGGTAACGGTGCGTCTGTTAGATCCTCCGCTGCATGAGTTCCTGCCGCAGGAAGAAAAGAACCAGAAAGAAATGGCCAAACGGCTGAAGATCAGCCCGAAGGTCGTTAAAGAGCAGGTCGAGGCCCTACACGAATTCAACCCGATGCTCGGCCATCGCGGCTGTCGCCTGGCGATCACCTATCCGGCGATCTACCGGATGCAGGTGCGGGCGATCATGGAAGCGGCTCTGCAGGTCAAAAAGTCCGGCAAGAAAGTCCTGCCGGAAATTATGATCCCGCTGGTCGGTTCGATCGAGGAATTGGCGATCATCAAAGCCGATGTCATCGACGAGATCGAACAGGTCTTCAAGGCCAAAAAAGCCAAGATGCCGTATATGATTGGTACGATGATCGAGGTCCCGCGGGCAGCATTGACTGCTGACGAAGTGGCGACCGAGGCGGAGTTCTTCAGCTTTGGTACCAACGACCTGACACAGATGACGATGGGCTTTAGCCGCGATGATGCGGGCAAGTTCCTCGGCGAATATGTCAAACAGGGCATCTATGCGGTTGACCCGTTCCAGGCATTAGACCAAAGCGGTGTCGGCAAGCTCGTTGAGGTCGGTATTCAGCTTGGCCGGACTACTCGTCCAAAGTTGAAAATCGGTATTTGCGGCGAGCATGGCGGCGAGCCGAGCAGCATCGAGTTCTGCCACAAAGCGGGCATGAACTATGTAAGCTGTTCTCCGTTCCGCGTACCCATTGCACGACTGGCCGCCGCACAGGCCGCCATCAAGAACAAGTAACATTGTTCAAGCAAACGCAACACCAAAGGGTGTGCCAGAAATGGCACACCCTTTTTTCATTGGATATTGCTTATTGTAGATTGTATAATGGAGATATGATACAAAAAGCAGCTACATTACCCACAGACACATCGAAAGAAGCCGCAGAAGTACAAGCCGAGGCCCTCCGGCGTATGGGGCTGTCCGGCCGGGCCGAATTGACAATGCAGCTTTGCGATAATCTTCGCGAAATCACCAAAGCAGGCATCCGCCATCGCCACCCGGACTATACCGACCAGCAAATTACACAGGCCTACCTGCGGCTGATCCTCGAATCCGAACTGTTCCAACAGATTTTTCCAAATTGTGAGATTTTAGTATGACGGGTCAAAACGCATTTCTTGAGCGCATCATCAATGCACTTGAGGATGCGAACATCCCCTATATGATTTCCGGCTCAATCGGTAGCAGCTTTCACGGCCAGCCGCGAGCAACCAATGACGCCGATATTGTCATTGACCCAACCGTACAACAACTATCCGTTTTTATTGAATCGCTGGGGCCGGAGTATTATGTGAGCAAAGAAGCAGCCCAACAGGCAATCCAAAATCGTTCCATGTTCAATGTAATCGATATTCAGCTTGGCCACAAAGCGGACTTGATTGTCCGAAAAGACCGACCCTATAGTCAGCAAGAGTTTTTAAGAAAGACGCGTGCAAATTTTCTGGGAATTGACACCTATGTTCTTTCGCCGGAAGATTCAATTTTAAGCAAACTTGAATGGAGCAAAGGCCGTCAATCCCAAACACAATTCAAAGACGCCTTGGGTGTGCTGATAGCTCAAAAAGATGCGCTAGATTTTGACTACCTGAAAAAATGGGCAAAAGAATTGGGCATTGAGGATACCCTCAAAAATCTTTTTGAAGAAGCCATTTCATAGGCAGACGGTCGGCCCGATTTTGACCGGCACACTTTCTAAGCGTAAACGACGCCGGCGGAAACAAAAATAAATGATCGATTATTTAGATTTTTTTACATATCTGAAAACAACCGAATTAGGTGATTTCGCACAAGCGATTCACAGGACTATGGAATCGGCGATGCGGGAGTTGTCGCATGGGGATTTGGGCCGGTGGTGCGGGGCGATTGAGGGGATGCCGGAGGGAACGGTTTCTGAAATTGACTTAGCAAACGATACGATAACGGTTGCGGGCGATATGGATGCTGCAAAACGAGCGACTCTCAAGCAGCATCTAAAAGAGCTTTGTCCATGGCGGAAAGGGCCGTTTGATCTGTTCGGGGTCCACATCGATACCGAATGGCGATCGGATTTGAAGTGGGCACGGCTTAAGGATCATATTGACTTACAAGATGAACGCGTCCTCGATGTCGGCTGCGGCAACGGGTATTACCTGTTTCGGATGCTGGCCGCCGGGGCGAGGGCCGCCGTGGGGGTCGATCCGACCCTGTTGAGTGTGATGCAGTTTCACGCGGTCAATCGCTATGCGAGAACCCACCGTGCCGCCGTTTTGCCGCTGGGGGTGGATGCCGTTCCGGCGGACTGCGGCTGCTTTGATACGGCGTTCTCAATGGGGCTTCTCTATCACCGCCGCGATCCGAAAGAACATCTCAAACAGCTGCACGGCTTTGTCAAGCCCGGCGGCCGGGTGGTGCTGGAAACGCTCGTGTTGGATACCGACAAAGAAGAATGGCTTGTCCCAAAGGAGCGTTATGCGAAAATGCGCAATGTTTGGGCCATCGCCTCGCCGGGGCTTTTGCAGAAGTGGCTCACCGATTGCGGCTTTGAAAATGTGCAGGTGATCGACCTCACCCAAACAACCTCAACCGAACAGCGAAAGACCGACTGGATGACCTTCGAATCGCTCGCCGACTTCCTCGACCCCGCCGATAACACCCAAACCATCGAGGGCCACCCCGCCCCAGTCCGCGCCATCCTGACCGCACAAAAACAATAGATTATCACAAACACAGTCAATCTATTGTCGAAATATTGTCCGATAACTTCGGTTTTTTGTGTGCGGGGACCGCTGTTTCTTCCCAGAGAAAGTATTATTTTCTTGAAATACGACAAGGAAAATGGTATAATGAATGCGTCTTTTTTGTATGCGAATACCTTGGGGGTCTAAATTGAAAATCTTTGTTGCTGTAACAATCCTTTGTTTGTTCTCGCTAACTGCGTTTTCGGCGGGGCTGGATGTGGGTGATATCAATCAGGATAGGCGTGTGGATTTTCAAGACTTCGCTTATCTCGCCACCGACTGGCAGGAATACACGACGCGGTCGGATATAACCTCCGATGGGGTTGTCAATGGTTACGACTTGTTGCTGCTGGCTGAGGATTGGCTAAAAACAACCCATCCAGACAATCCCGAAGTAACCCTGCACATCACCGGAGCCGTTAACGGGACCATCGTCGTCGAACTGTATGCTGACGAAGCCCCCGTTTCAGTTGAAAACTTTCTGGATTATGCAGAGACCGGTTTCTATGACGGGTTGATTTTTCATCGTGTGATGAAGGATTTTATGGTTCAGGGCGGCGGCTTCGATACGGACCTCGTTAAGAAAGCTCCCGGCGAATCAATTATCAACGAAAGCTCCAACGGCCTGTCGCATCTTCGCGGAACCCTTGGGATGGCTCGAACATCGCAACCTCATTCGGCAACTTCGGAGTTTTTTATCAATCATATGGACAACGCTTTTCTCGATCGCGCCCCCATTGTCTATGACGGACAGAACAATGCTTACATTAAATACGGTTATTGTGTATTTGGCAAAGTACTTAGCGGGATGGATGTTGTTGACGCGATTGCCGCCGTGGATGTACACTATGTAAACGAAAACTTTGAAACTGTTCCCATCGACGATGTGATTATCCAAAGTGCTGTCATTACACGCGACGCGCCTGTCTGTGCGGAAAAGCTCGAAGGGGATGTGAACGGCGATTGCAGTGTAAATCTCGCTGATTTTGCCAAGCTTGCCCAGAACTGGCTGGTGTGCAATTCGATTACTTCCGTCTGCAATTAAGTGACAAGACACAGGCCAAAACCATCACCCCTATAACGGCTGCAAAACCGCCGCATAGC